>NZ_JAHOCB010000112.1:0-809 GCF_019125875.1 Erysipelatoclostridium sp. MSK.23.31
TATCCTGCAGATCATTAATAAGCAAATACTGGCCATTGATTATATCAGCTATTTTGATAAGTTCTAATTCTACGTTTTTAACACTGGTTCCCTTTTTTCCTTCTTCAAGATTTACTGTTATAGATCCGACTTCGTCTAAAGCAGAAACAGCGGTTATACTGATAAAAAATAAAAAAACTGTGAATACTGCTGTAATTAATTTTTTATACATTTTTCACCCCTCGTTTTCTAAAAAATAGTATGCCTGCCACTGAAAACAGAACAGGAATAACATAGAAAATAATTTCCCTTAATGACGGCATACTGCTTTTAATTGATTTCTTTTCCTTTTCCTCATATGGAACTCTTTTACCTGTTATTACAAGCCTGTGAGTATTTAGCCCATAAGGGGTACAGGTAATCAGTGTTGCTAAATCCTGATTATCTTTAATCGAATAACTGACCTTATCAGGCAGTACTACCTCTATTTTATTTATTTTATATGCTAAAGTTTCATCAATTACTTTAATAAAAAAAAGATCACCTTTTTTAAGTTCGTCTAATCGAGTAAAAAGTTTGCTTGACGGCAAGCCTCTATGGCCAGTTAAAACAGTGTGGGTATTGTTACCACCTACAGGCAAAGAACTGTCCTCTATATGGCCAGCTCCCACGTTTAATACATCACTGTCTGTACCATGATAAACAGGCATATTTACCTTTATTTTTGGAATTTCTACAGTTCCTATTACACCATTTCCAAGATCTAAAACATTTTCATATTCTAACCCTGAATCCTCTGGCAGTCCCTTTTCTTTTGAATACAGGTTATC
>NZ_JAHOCB010000113.1:0-804 GCF_019125875.1 Erysipelatoclostridium sp. MSK.23.31
TGAACTTGCGAAACAGTTTATGTTTAATATAAGTCTAGATTATAAATCTATTCCCTTTGTTTATAAATTTAAAAATGTTCGAAAAGGGACATATATAGATTTTCTTGTGTTTGAAAGAAAAGTATTTACAAAACCTATATCTAATCCAAAAAAATACAAAAGAAATATGTACATAAATAAATTTACAGGAAGGACATGCAAAAAAGATGATCCTAATATGGTAATGATATGCAAAAAAAATGAAATTATGAAAGATAAAGACGGGAATGTCATAGTAGAAAAGTACGATGTGACTCCAACAAAAATTAGGCATCTTTGGTACAAGGATCATAGAGACAAAAGTATTAAGAAAAGAAATTTTAATAACTTTATTGCAAAACTTGAAAAATTTTACATCGTTGCATTATCTAAAATTATTATCTCACTAGGCAAGACATATAAAAAATTTAAATACTGTAGGCGCAAATTTGGATATAGCGATGAACGGTTACAGCAAATAAATCTATATAACGCAGTGATCAACCGAATAAATTTAAGAATTATCTTACTGCAGGATGCAGTTTTCTGGAGTGATGATTATGATTTATACAATAAAAAACTAAATTCACTGATATATAGTATTTCGAATATTCTTGATAATGGTGATATCAATTTTAAAAATAAATTCAGATTAAAATTATCACCGTTAAATAAAAATTATGATGATTATGAGGGGAATATTAATTATTTTGAAAAAACTGTAAATGAAAGAATAGAAAAATGGAGAAATGAAGCATTTGCAGGAATCCTGGCATTTATAAGGAG
>NZ_JAHOCB010000114.1:0-718 GCF_019125875.1 Erysipelatoclostridium sp. MSK.23.31
AGCCGGTGGTTTTACATTTGCGGGCATAGCCCTGCTCTCAGAGCGCATGTCTCAAGACATTCCTTATGCCTACGGCTACCGCGTGCACTCTGTATTTATTTAGTTTTTCCCTTTTCCTTTTTTAAACGGGTATTCCAAATCCAGTGTCAGCTGTTCTCTTTCCTGATCTTCTTTTAATTGATTCGCTATATAATTTTTTATTCTTTTCGCATTCTTTCCTACTGTATCTACATAATATCCTCGACACCAGAACTCTCCATGTCTGTACTTATATCTTGCATTTGCCCATCTTTCATATATCATTTGACTGCTTTTTCCCTTTAAAAACCCCATAAACCCTGAAACACTATATTTGGGCGGTATTTCTACTAACATATGTACATGATCTATGCATACTTCCGCTTCTATTATATTTACGCCTTTCCATTCACATAATTGTCTTAGTATTGCTCCTACCTCTACCCTTCTTGCTTCATAAAATGCTCTTCTTCTATATTTTGGTGCAAATACAATATGATATTTGCAACTCCATTTTGTGTGTGATAAACTATGTAAGTCATCTGAATACTGTTTATTCATTTGTCATTTCCTCAGTGATATCTTATTTTTGCAGTTGGTAGCCGCATTTATATTATATCACGTGAGGTTTTTCATTATCACTCCGCTAAAGCTTTTTGAGACCCCCAGCCTAGCTGGGGGTTTTATTGCAGACAAAAAA
>NZ_JAHOCB010000115.1:0-711 GCF_019125875.1 Erysipelatoclostridium sp. MSK.23.31
ATTCAGAGTTAAAAAATGACACAAGTCTTGAACTGGGATTCATTATTGCCCCTCCGAGGATGGCATTTTATATTGATTACAGTAAAAAAATCTACGAAGTATATTTAAAATACACCTCAGCTGAAGATATTCATGTTTATTCAATTGATGAGGTTTTTATTGATGCAACGAGCTATCTTAAGACTGTTAATACATCTCCAAGGGAATTTGCAAAAATGATTATTCAGGATATTTATAAGACAACAGGAATAACAGCCACAACGGGAATAGGAACAAATCTATATCTTGCAAAAGTAGCAATGGATATTGTTGCCAAGCAATGATTATCAATATGATTATGAATATGACTATATACGACATAGGGGAACTAACCTTAGATGCGGCTGAAAAAGAAATACAAGCTGAATGGGAGAAAAAGAAAAATGAATAAATATCTAGTATTTAGATGCGGTAAGTGTATTTGGAAAAATACTAAATCACATGAGTTAATAGGAGTCGAAATGGCTGAGGACATAGATGATGTGTTTGAAGATATTCAGCAAGATATATTAGATGATTTAAAGGGAATGAAAGATTACTCGTACCCAGTATACAGAGTTGAAGCTGATTACATAGATGGTGCTGCCGATACAAGCAAATATGATTATCAGATGCTTGAGTTGTCAAACCCGAAAGAACCGCTCCGAAAAATCACACCTGCTGGCACGGGAT
>NZ_JAHOCB010000116.1:0-688 GCF_019125875.1 Erysipelatoclostridium sp. MSK.23.31
TTTATAAATCACAAATTCCTTTATTTTCTCCATAAACACTATACCAGTCTTGATTAAAATCATCTACAGCTTTTTCAATATTTGGATTATTAAAAATCGCTTTTAGAACACTGACTGGTGCTGTAATTGCTTGGGCTCCACTATTAAAAGAATCTCTTACTTGCTGGACACCTTTGAAACTGGCTGCTAAAATCTTACAATCATAATCATCCATCACGATTCGATTTGACAACTCATTGATTAATTCAAACGGATCACTACCAAGGTTCCCAATTCGATTAACATATGGAGCAATATAATCAGCTCCGGCTGCCAATGCCATATATGCCTGCATCAGGTCGTAAACAGCAGTTGCTGTAACATTGATGCCTTCTGCTTTTAAAATCTTGATAGCTTTGATTCCTTCATATGATACAGGAATCTTCACATAAACTCGATTATCAATTTCCTTTAAAATTCGATGTGCTTCATTAACCATCTCATCACAATTTTTAGAAATCACTTGAACATGTAAGCTTCTATCTGTTCCAATAATATCCCTTACTTTTCTCATGTGATCAAAGAAGTTTTCTGGTGCAGTTGCTTTTACAATAGAAGGGTTGCTTGTCACCCCTACGATCGGCATATGATCTATAGCATCTTTAATTTCCTCTAAATTCACAGTATCAATAATAAATTCCATTTTTAT
>NZ_JAHOCB010000117.1:0-682 GCF_019125875.1 Erysipelatoclostridium sp. MSK.23.31
GGTGTTACTACCAATCCCTCTATTATTGCTAAAGAAGGTCGAGACTTTAATGAGGTAATTAAGGAGATTGCTGCAATTGTTGACGGTCCTATCAGCGGAGAAGTCAAAGCCACAACTGTTGATGCTGAAGGCATGATCAAAGAAGGCCGGGAAATTGCAAAAATCCATAAGAATATGGTTGTTAAGCTTCCAACTACTGCTGAGGGCTTGAAGGCATGCCGGGTACTGTCCGGTGAAGGGATCAAAACAAATCTGACATTGATTTTTAATGTTCCGCAGGCAATCCTGGCAGCCAGAGCCGGAGCAACCTATGTTTCTCCATTTGTTGGAAGAATCGATGATATCTCGATGGACGGACTGCAGCTGATCAGAGATATTGCCGCAATATTCAAAACGCATGATATCAAAGCGCAGATCATCTCAGCCAGTGTCAGAAACGCCTGTCATGTTATCGAATGTGCTAAAGCCGGAGCGGATCTGGCAACTGTTCCTTACAGTGTTATTGAACAAATGCTGAAACATCCTTTGACTGCTGAGGGGATTGAAAAATTCCAAAAAGACTATCGAGCAGTA
Source organism: Erysipelatoclostridium sp. MSK.23.31 (assembly GCF_019125875.1). Lineage (NCBI taxonomy): Bacteria > Bacillati > Bacillota > Erysipelotrichia > Erysipelotrichales > Coprobacillaceae > Thomasclavelia > Erysipelatoclostridium sp. MSK.23.31. Next base: position 574 of record NZ_JAHOCB010000117.1, read on the forward strand.
TTTGGAGGCTAATATGGAAGCAGTTGATAGAAAAACAGTCAGTACCATTAGAGCATTATGCGCTGATACTGTTGAAAAGGCAAATTCAGGACATCCGGGACTGCCTTTG
>NZ_JAHOCB010000012.1:0-85115 GCF_019125875.1 Erysipelatoclostridium sp. MSK.23.31
TACTAAAACTAAACAGATTGTTGATAAATGGACAAGCGGTGAACATATTTTCGATATTACTGAGGATATGAAAACTAAACTTACATCAGGTGAAGTTGTTAGTGATATGTTTATTAACATTGAAGATGATTCAAGTACATATTACAGAATTTCTAAGAATGCAGATAGAGATGATTATAGACTTTTAATGCAGGCAAATGGTGAAACTAAATATTATAACATCGATATCAACGGTGATGAAACAACACATATGATCAGAGGTACAGTTGAAGATCAGGAATATGTTATTACAGAGCTTAAGAGTCCTGATGGATATGCAACAGCCGAGCCAGTTAGCTTTAAAACAAATAAAGAACAAAATTTAACTGTTGACATGACAGATGAAATTACTCAATTTGAATTTTATAAGAAGGATATAACTTCTCAGGAAGAGCTTGAAGGTGCAACTTTGCAAATTAAAGATAAAAACGGAAATATTGTAGATGAATGGGTATCTGGAAAAACACCACATAAAATTACTGGATTAACTGTTGGCCAAACATATACAATGATAGAAGTAATTGCACCAGTAAATTATAAAATTGCACAAAATAAAGAATTTACAGTTAGCGATACTGGAGAAGTTCAAAAAATAACAATGTATGATGAACTTATGCCTGTTGCTAAAAAGGTAAAAACTGCTGATGATATGTATATAGGAATGTATATGATGCTTGGCGGTCTATCAGCATTGTCAATTGGAATGTTTATGTCTAACAGAAATAAAAAAATGCATAAAAATTAATTAAAAGGCGATCTAATAAATCGCCTTTTTCACCTGGTGAATTTACCAGGATGGAGGGATTTATGATAAAAAAATCTAAAATTATTATGAAAAATAAGAATTTAAAGATAGCTTTAATAGTTCTTGCATGTCTCGGCTTAACGATGTTTGGGTATGTAGCTTACAAATATGATTTTAGAGTAGCTTATACACTGTTTCTTTCAATTATTGTTAGCCTAATTCCTGTGGTTACAGGGATTTTTATTATACGATTGTCATTCAAATTCTTTATAAAAGAAATGCCGGGTATTATGAATGATTTTTTTAAGATAAAAACTATTTTTAAAAAGGCGTTTATGAATGAAAATAACTAATCATAGTGATATCAAAAGATTCAGTAAAATCGAGTTTTTAGTGTATGAATACGTAAATCTAATGGCGTTAGTCAATCCGGCAGTCGGTTTTTTATCTGAAGATGCAGTTAAGTTTTTTATTATGTATTCAATCGACACCTATGATGATAGAAATAACAGCAGTTACACGACTATGAATGAATCTGTATATACGCTTGAGAAAAGAATTGAAAATGGAGATTATAAAGATAATCGAAAGTTATTAGACAGATTTAATCATTTTAAACAGATACTGAAGGATACTGAGCCTCTATATTTGAAAGTAAATGATGAAAAGAAAGAAAAAAGTCGATGGACAACAATAACGTTCACGAAAAATCAGCTTGGGAAAACATACATAGCTAATGGTAGAGAGGTTTGTAATATTCGTTTACCGATTGGATGCAATTATGAAAGATATGCGCTAACAGTTCCAAAATCATTAATAAGTGAAAGCAATTATTCCAATACAATGTACTTTAGGACTACTGAAAATTTTATTCATTCTATTACAACGTTTGATGATAAAACAAAATCGTGGTTAAAAGTGGAATTAGATACAGATACATTAAAGAAAGAGATGCACTCAATATTTAAAAATCATAAAAAAGATACAAACATCAATAAAACTGAATTAGAAAAAATAAACAAGAATAGTTGTGCGAGAAGTCGATAGATAAAAAAGGAGAGTTTTTAATGCAAAATATTTTAATTGTAAAGAGCTGTGATTTTGTATATTCACCTATGTTCTCTTGTGAAGATGTTGACCCTGCATATCAGCAGGCTTTTATTAAGCCGAATTTCTATTTTGTTGATGATAGTAAGTTGAATTTAAAGATTGATATTTCAGTTGGTAAAAATAAGACAGATTATGATTTTAATATGCTTATTAATTATGAAGTTGATTTAGATGAATGCTACAGTACATCAAAAAAACCTAAACATGAAATAGTTAAGGAAATCATGAAAGAATTTGATATATTAGATGGATGTAGAACTTTGGTAGAACAGCAGATTGAAATGTCAAAGAAATTGAATCTGCATTTAAAAAACAACATAAAAAATACAAGAGTTAAAAATTTATTAAAAGGAGGACATTAATTAAATGATAAAAAAAATCAAATATAAATTATCAGGATTTGTAACGATGCTGTCACTTTTGTTTTTTAAGATAAACTATATATATGCTATAAAGGCACCATCTACTGAGGATGGGAAGAAAATAGCTAAACCATGGATAGATGGGTTTATTACATTTTGTCAGTGGGCAATGGTTGGAGTATTTGTAGGTTTTGTAATATTTAATGCGGTAAGGTATTATCAGTTATCACAGCAGGAAAGAGAAAGAACAAGTTTTTGGGACACAGTAAAAAAGGGGTTCTATATCCTGGTATTTGCAGAGTTAATTGTTCCTATTTTATCAATATTTGGGCTAAGCTGGTAAATTTACCAGCTTTTTTACTGAAAGGAGGAAGCAAATATGGATCTTTTAGATGTTGAAGGTCTAATTAGAGATCTGCTGTGGGCAATGTGCAATCTAGTCCTTAACATTGTCGATGCACTATATGAAATAGCTAAAAGAATATGCTCTCTTGATCTAACTAAAATTGATTTTATATGGCAGTGGTATGATGTGCTGGTTGTATTTTTTGTGCTGTTTTTATTGTTTAGAATTTTTAAGGTTTTTTTTAAGTCGTATATAGATCAGGATTTTATGCAGAAACTTAATGTAGGAAAAGTTATGGTTATGCTTTTTGTATCAATATTTAGCTTTTCAATGTTTCCGTACGGTTTTGCTTATTTAAGTGATATATCAAACAGTGCGATTGAAAATATAGCAGTATTTACAAACAGTTCCCCTGATGCAAGTTTCAGCAGTATATTAGTTCAGCAGGCAAGTATTGATATTTCGGCAGATCTAAGTAAAAATGCTGATGATATTAATAATTTAAAAAAATGGAAGAATGAGCATAAAAAAATAAGTGAGTCAAAGTTTAATTCGTTCATAGCTGATTTTGATTGGGCGGAGGCACTGGTAGGAAAATACTCATCAAGCAAAATGGTTATTATTTCTTCAGCTATTGCTAATAACCTTAGCAGTATTAGCGAACTTACGTATAAACAGTATAGTGATTATTATGATAAGACATATGGCGAAAATATTGATATAAATAAGATTGATATTAATGAGTGTTATGAACTTGATGATGGTGTACCAGTTTTAGGTGATATTCCTGTTGCAAACTGGTGGTTTGGTGCAACACAGATATATTACTTTTTTCCAAGTTACAGTTCACTGTTTTTTGGATTAATGGCTTCTGTTTCTGCATTGTTCATGTTTTTACCAATATGTTTACAAATGGCTGTTAGAGTCATAGGGATGATATTAAAGATAATGCTTTCCCCCTATGCTTTGAGCAGTCTTGTAGATCCTGAAAGCAACTCGTTTAAGGTGTGGTCTAAATCATTACTCTCTGATCTGCTGCTAAATTTTTTTCAACTGTATTCTATGATTTTAATATTTACACTGTATTCATCAAGTGATTTAGACAAGGCTATAGGTGCTACTGGTTACGGTATGTTTGTGAAGCTTTTTTTGTTTTTAGGTGGTCTGTTGGCTGTTGTCAAGGCACCAGCTGGTATTACTGAAATAATTGGAGGCGGAGAGCTTGGTGCAGCCAGTTCAGCTCAGGGGTTTATGGGATTGCTGGCAGCAGCAGGATTTATTATGCATCCTAAACAGTCACTTCAAATGAGGCTTAATCCCGCATCACTTTATGGGGGTGGCCGACAAGGAGGAAGATTTTCTAGAAACGGCAACTCGGAGGACTTAGGTGAGAACGGATTAAATGAAGGTGAAAATATTGATACTGGATTTAATCAAAATGGTAGTATGGGTGAAGGTGCTGATACTGGATTTAATCAGAAAGATAGTTCTAATGAGCAGTTTGATAGTTATGGGAATAATATGAGCAGTGAGGAAGAACTGGGAGCTGATGGTAATCTAACTGGAGGTAGTGGAAAAAGTGAAAATTCATACAGTACATCGAGTTCTTCACCAACAGAGCTACAGCTGGATTCTGCAAAATATTATGGCATAGAGGGTGCTGAAAAAATGTCGCAGCAGCAATTGAAACAGGAATTTACTAAAAGAGGATATGGCAGTTCTTTTCCTGAACAGCCTGGTTATAATATTGATGCAGGAATTGGCAATAGTAAAGTTAATATTGATAATGCTTCGAGTAATAATTCGGTTAAACCAGCTTCACAAAACTCTCTATTGAATGACCATAGTTTAAATAAGGATAGGAGGTTTTAAAAATGAAATTTATAGTTCCGCAGAATTTTAAAAATGGACGACTGATAATGAAACGCTATAGATTGTTTGACTTGGTTATGCTTATCTCAGTTGTTGGTTTTTCTTTAGTGGTGTTTATTGCGGTAGTACAGTCAGGCATAGGTCGAAATGGGGTAATATTCTTTTTCGCCTTTTTTTCTATTTTAATTTTTATAACTTTTATTTTAACGATGGGTGCAGGAATAAATCATAACATACTGGAACTAATCTTAACTATTAAGGACTATTATAAAACTGAGAAGAAATATGAATGGGCAGGTAGAATATATGCAGATGAGGAAAGCTTCAAAAAAGAACAAAGATAAAAAGAAAAAAGTAAAATTGACAAAGAGTGATAAAAAAATAATCAAGGAAAGAAGAAAAGTCAGATATACAACACTTGACTGGATGAGTTTGGAAGAAATTAATCCTGATCATTGTGTTATTGTTGAATTTGGTAATCGATTTATATTAAAAGGGATTAGAATAATGCCTAGAAATATTTATCTGTTAGATGATAAAACATTAGGCAGTATAATACAAGGCTTCAATGTTTTTTTAAATAAGGAGAAAAGGCGACTGTACTGGAAGTTTGTAAAAAGTGAGCCTAATATGATTAAACAAAACAGACATCTTATTGATTTGTATGAAGACGAAGATGATGAACGTATAAAAAGGTTTATCCAGTATGAATTAGAAAAGAATGAATGGTTTATGTCAAGTTTTAATGAAATGTCATTTTATATTCTTATATTAGAACCGGAAAAATACATTGATAAACATTTTCAGGATTTATGTAATTATTTCAAATCTACCCGGATGCAGTTTGAAATAGCAAAAAAGAAAGATTTTCAAAATATGATCTATGCTGATTTTGATAATAGAGATATCAGTGATTACTATATACCTAAACTATATAGTGAAGAATTTAATGTAACTAAAGGAGAGGAAGGTACAGATGAAGAGTTTTAATGATATGAAAAATTTAATGTTCAAGTCACGTGCTGTCCCTCGTGGATTTCATGAATATGCTAATTATTATGTAATTGGTGATAAATTTCATCGTGCTATGACATTTACAATAACTAAAGATTTTGATGAAGGGTTTTTAGGAATGTTTGTAGCTGGTCAGAATTATCGCGTAGAAATGGTTACAGAACCATCAAAGGCTAAAATATCCAACTATATGAAAACGGTTGTAAAAGATATGGAGCAGGAGTACAGTAAAACTACCGATCGAATTCAAAGGGCTGAATTAAGAGAACAGATGGATGGATATAATGCGTATATCAGAGAGCTTGTAAGAAAAAGGGATGCTACATTAAATTGTATAATTACAGTGTTTATAGAAGCGAATACATTAGAAGAATTGGATGAGCGAACTTATGATCTGGATAAGCTGTTCAGTACATATAATGTTGAGGTAAGAGCTGAACGTTTTTTACAGCAGAGAATATTGAAATGCTCCTCACCGTTCTTTGAAAGTGACGGCTTTAGAAAAGAAGCTAGTCAAAATATTGGGCAGCTTCTATCAACGCAGACAGTAAGTGGTTTGTACCCGTTTACTTTTGATACATTGGATGATGAAAAAGGAATGCTGCTAGGGGTTGAATCTTCTCAAAAAGGGATGGTATGTTTTGATCAGTTTCTTTATTTAAACAATCCAGCTAAAGCTAAAAAATATAAAAGACTAAACGGCAATCTTATTATTATAGGTGAGTCTGGATCAGGTAAAACAACTGCGATGGATCTGATTTTAATGTCTCATATATGTCATACTAGAAAAGTAATTTGGATTGATCCTGAAAATAAAAACCGTACTATTATAAAACAGGCGGGAGGCTCTTATTTTAATCTTGGTACGAAAAATGCAAGAATAAATATTTTTGATTTAAAGCCGATTTCATGCGATGAAGATGAAGAAGACGAAGTTGATAAATACGATACCAGATTGGCAATATACAATGTTGTTGAGGATATTAAAATTGTTTTTAGATATTTATCTAAAGACATCAGTGAAGGTGCTCTGGATATTTTAGGAGAGCTGGTACTAGAGGCCTACGAAACTGTAGGTGTGAATATAAACGAATCTTTTCAATATTTAAAAAACACTGATTATCCAACTTTTAGCGTTTTTTCAGCAATTGTAGATGAGCATATAGAAAAGTTTGAAAAATCGAACATAGTTAACGATGAATATACAGCTCTTAAAGAAATTAGAATCAAATTAAAACCTATATGTACTGAGTGGGCTAGATATTTGGATGGGCATACGACAATAACTGAGGATGAGATGAAAAATCCTTTTTTTGCATTTGGAACTAAAGTGTTTTTTAATTTAACTCCAGGATTAAAAAATGCGCTAATGCATATTATATTTCAATATGCATGGGGGTTATGCCTGGATGAAACGAGCGAATCGGTTTTAGCTGTTGATGAGGCACATATGTTTGTTTTGGCTGGTGAAACTGCAAAGATGATTGAACAGTTTCAACGACGTTCTAGGAAGTATCATAATGTAACTATTTTAGGTACACAGGAGCCTCATGACTTCGCAGATCCGAGGGTTTTGGCAGAAGGTAAAGCTATTTTTAATAATGCAAGCTATAAGCTTATTTTAGGATTAGACAAAGATGCTACCAAAGATTTAAGGAAACTTACTGCATTATCAGATAATGAGATTAAAAGGATAGCAAGATTTTCACAAGGGGATGCAATACTGATAGCAGGAAATAAACGCTTGCCGATAGAAATAAAAGCTACTCCAGATCAGCTTGCATTGATGAGATAAATGAAAGCTCTGAAGTATACAGTAGCTTCTTTTTTTACTTTTTTTTTAGTTCTTGTCCTAATTGTCGCATGTATATCTGGGGGTAAAAGTAAAACAGAGGAAGTGGATTTTGAAGGTGGCAATACTAGAGATTTATTTGTTGCAAAGGCAATAGATGAATATAATGCTGTTAATGGTGCCGTTGGCGGTGACAAGTATAGAAAATGGTATACTGGTAGTGCTGATGGAGCTAACTGGTGTGCGACCTTTGTTTCTTGGATAGCGGATCAGTGTGGGCTGATTGATGCTAAAGTTATTCCTAAATATCAGGGGTGTGATGCCGGTGTTGATTGGTTCAAGAAAAAAAGTGAATTTCAATATACCCCTAGATATGGGGGGAAAAGTATAGTCCCTTCGCCAGGAGATATTATTTTTTTCTGTAAAGGAAATAAAAACGATTCAACGCATACAGGAATTGTAATAGATGTTACAGATAATACTGTCCATACAATCGAAGGTAACTCGAGCAATACGGTAAAGCGTAATTCTTATAAAACGGACAGCAAGTCCATTTTAGGATACGGAATTCCTGCATTTCCAAATTCAATTTCAAACGGAGTTAGCGGAATGCTTTCTGAGGAATTTAAATACTTTGCAAAATATGAAAGTAGCTGTAATTATGATCAGGGATTTAGCAGTTCTGATGACTATCATGCACTGGGATATTACCAGTTTGATAACAGATACGATCTTCAAAAATTCTTAAAATACTGTTATCAGTTAGATAATAATAAATACGCTTGTTTTGAGGCATATTTAAGCTGTTCTAAAGCATCTTTAAGAAATAATAAGGGATTAGAAAAAGCATGGCATACAGCTTATTCTAATGATCCAAAAGATTTTGCGAATAAGCAGGATCAATTTGAATACGATAATTACTATATACCGATAGAAAATGCATTAAAATCATTAGGAATAGATTTATCATCGAGAAGAGATTGCATTAAAGGCCTTGTTTGTGGTATGGCTAATCTTTTTGGAAATTCTGGTGCTAAAAGGCTTATAAAAAATTCCGGTATTACTAATGATCTAGGCGACAAAGAGTTTGTAACTAAGCTGTGTGATTATCTTGTGTCATATTGTCCAAAACATTATGCATATGGAAAATCATATGCAAACAGGTATAAAAATGAAAAAAACGACTGCTTAAGGTATATTACTAATTAATATGTGAATATTAAACATATATATGTTATAATATATGTACGATAGGAACGGTGATATGATGTGTTTATTAGAAAATAAAGTTGAAGAGTACTATAAATTAAATGGTGAATACATGGTTTATAGTGATATGCTGGAGTATGGATTTACTAAAAGAGAGATAAGCCGGCTGGTTGAAAAAGAACTTTTAAGAAAACTTGTTAAAGGACTGTATATTTATAAAAACGAATTAGAAGATGAATTTTTTGTCTATCAGTTTGCAAATAAAAATATGATCTATAGTCACGAAACAGCGTGCTATTTACATGGACTAACAACAGTAATTCCATCCAGATGCAATGTAACAACATATTCAGGATGCCATTTAAGAAATAATCGTTTAAAAGTATCGTATGTAAAAAAAGAACTGCTGCATGTAGGGGCAGTTGAACATATTGATTATTTTGGTAATAAAATTATTGTCTATGATTGTGAACGAACTATTTGTGATCTGATCAGAAATAAAAAGAAAGTAGATACACAGGTATACTATCAGTCCTTGCAGTCATATTTTAATAATAAAAAATTAGATATGAGAAAATTGAGCAAATATGGAAAATTATTTAATGTAGAAAGTGAAATCGCAGAAATTTATAGTCTGTATAAAAGTGCATAGAGGAGAAATTATGGCATATAAAAATATAGATCAGTGGAAAAACGGAATGATAAAATATGCAAAAGAAAAGAATATGGATTTAAGAGATGTTCAGCAGCGCTTTATTCTTGAAGAATTTGCAGAGAAAATAAGTAATTCTAAGTACAGGGACAGTCTGATTATTAAGGGAGGTTTTGTCGTCAGCAATTTATTAGGTTTTGAAAATAGAACCACCTTAGATATGGATGCTACGGTAAATTCTACGGTTTATTCTGTAGAGGAAATAAATAATATGATAACTGATATTATCGAAGAAGATATTACAAAATCATTTTTTGATTATAGAATAGGTGATATTAAAGAAGGGCAGTCTGATGATGGATATCCAGGCTATTCAGTTTCTATTTTAGCGCTAAAAGGTAAGACCAGGTTAAACTTGAAAATTGATATTTCAAATAATACATTAATTTATCCAGAGGCAATAGAGCATACTTTTATCAGTTTATTCAGTGATAAAAAAATAAATGTATGTACTTATGCAGTTGAAAATATAATTGCAGAAAAAATCGAAACAACTCTTGACCGAGGTATATATAATACCAGAATGAGGGATTTATTTGATGTTTATAATCTTTTAACTCAAAAAGATATTAGTATAGATATGAATGTCTTAATAGATTCATTTGTAAATGTTTCCAAAAGTAGAAATACATTGAATAATATTTATGATTACGAGGAGCTTATCAGTGAATTAAGTGAGTCAGCTGTCTTTAAAGAAAATTTCAACAGATTTAAAAAAATTAAGGAAATTGAAGATGTCTCTCTTGAAGACATTTTCACAGTTTTTAAGGGTGTTATTGAAAAAATTGATGTCAATCAATTTATAAATTCACGTTCTAGATAGATAAATTAGTATAGGAGAAGATATGATTATTGATAGAAAATATGCTGTAATTAAATATTTTGTAATTGGATTCATACTGTTGATAATTATCATTGCCAGTATATTTTATTTTACTGGCAATGAGGATAGTAAAACAAAATATAAGTATAAATATCTTAATGAGGATCAAATTACATTTGCATCTGATGAACAAGTTGATGATTACAAAATAATGTTAGAAAGGTATTTAGAAAAAAATAAATATAGTGATGTTGAAACAGTAAAGTTTTATAACAGGACTTTTAAGGAAGATAATTATGTTTATTTTTACTGTTTGCTGGATGATGAATTCAAAACATTGTTAGAATGTAAATATGATAAAAGTGAGGAAAAATTTTTAAATTATTTTGAATGGGTTGGAGATAAGTATGATGATAGTACTGAGGCACCCGCAAGTAAAATTACTTATCTGGAAATTGTTGATAAAGAATCATATGAAAGTAAAAAATTTGATGAGGAAATAGAAAATAGGGAACCTGATGAAAATATAGACTCAGATTAAAATAGCAATTATGTATAGATCCTGGTAAAAATTACCAGGATTTTTAGATTGGGGTAGAAAGTATGTTGACGTTCTATTTTTCCATATAAAAAAGAATTTGATTTGAAATTTCAAAATGGATTTATAAGTATTTTTCTAAATATAGTATATATACTGAAGGTATATATGATCTATTTGTAATAGAGACAGGTGATAACTGAATAAGTAAAAAATAAAAAGAATAGATATTAAGTAATTAAATAATCGTCTTTCAAATAACTGTAAAAGATGATAATGTGGAGGAAATATGAATAAGAAATTAATAAACAGAATTAAGAAACTGGAAGAAAAAAAAGAACAATTATTAACACAAACAAGTGAAATTGATGTGGAATTAAAAAAATTATATGAACTGAAAAAAGAAGATGAGAATCTACAGAAAAAGAGAATGTGCTTTGAAGAAAAGCTGGACAATATTTTGGTAAAAGCAAAAAAGCCGGATGAAAAGTCAATGCAAAGAAATCTATGTGAAGATGGGGAAAATGTAAATGACATTCAATAAAATAACATATTCATTGTATCAAAAAGTTAAATACCTGATTGATGCCGCTTATCCAAATATTGACGAAAATGTTATTGGAAACTATAAAAAAATAAATATAGTTTTATCAAAAAAGACATTAAAACAAAATGAGAAATATGAAGATAGAAAGTGCATTATTTATAATTTATATCGCCAGGAAAGTGAACTGTCAAATTCTCTTTTAATTTGTTTAGCGCACCATATTGATTATTTAATGAGAGGTGAAACAAAAAATGATAGTGAATTTAATAAAATTTACATCCATATATTACACACTGCGATTAATGAAAAAATGGTCAAATATGATGAATTAAAGCGAACAGATGATTATAAAAATAAAAAGATGATTCAAAAAGCCCTGGATTCATACTGGGAAAGTAATAAAAAATTTGATACAGTTTATTTAGAAATTTATAATTGTTATGAAATAAAAAGTGATTTAAAAAGAGATGGATTTGTATACAATGAATATTATCAGTGTTGGCAAAAAGAAGTAAAAACAAATAATATTTCCACGCAAAAAGATTATTGTTTTAATTTAAAGAGTGATTTAATTTTTAATATTCGAGAAAAAAATCATATTATTTTTACACTTTATGGAATGATTTGTGTTACGGGAAATACATATTTTGCAAAAAATATTTTAAAGAAAAATAAATACTTTTTCAAAGAAAACTGTTGGCAAAAGAAAATAAAATCAAGTAATTTTTTGAAAGAAAAACGTAATTTGGAAAGACAGTTACCACCGGCACAGGGAATAAAGATTGAGATGGAATATTAAAAAAGTAATCAAAGCTGCAATGAAAAACCAAACAAAGACAGTCCTTATAAAAGGGAGGAGTACGAGGAGGGTTACCCTCCTCGGTGGGTTAAAATTTATAAAAAGGAGGTGTCGAGAGGAGGAAAACATTTCCTCCTTCGTGGCACTTTTTTAAAATCAGAATTGTATTAAAAATCTTTAAAATTAGCTATCATTTTCGAAAATAAATCTATATAATTATAAGAATAGGGAGACATGTATGAACAATATTGAAAAGTTAAAAAATGAATTAATTGAACAGAGAAACACAAAATTTCCTGGTAATTTATATCATGTCACACAAGTATTATTTGCATATAATTCAAACAAAATTGAGGGCAGTAGATTAACTGAAGAACAGATTGAAATGATTTTTGAAACCAATTCTTTTATTGCTAAGGATTATGATGTAATTAAGACAGATGATATAACTGAAGCAGTTAATCACTTCAGACTATTTGATTATATATTGGATGTGATTGATAAACCTTTAACTAAGGAAATGATTATAGAGATGAATAAAATTATAAAGCGTGGTACATCCGATGAGTTTAATCCAAGGTATAATGTTGGGGGATTTAAAGTGCTGCCAAATGTTATTGGATTAACAAATGTAATCAAAACATCAAGACCGGAAAATGTTGAAAAGGATATAAATGATTTGCTTTTTGAGTATGAAAATAGAAGAAATATTGATATAGAAGATATCATAGATTTTCATTTGAAATTTGAACGTATTCATCCTTTTGGAGATGGTAATGGCAGAGTTGGTCGTGCAATTATGTTTAAGGAATGTTTACGAAAGAACATTGTACCTTTTGTTATTCTTGATCAGCATAAGGCGTATTACTTGCGTGGATTAAGAGAATATGATCGAGATAAAAATTTCCTAATTGATACGTGTCTAAATGAGCAGGATATTTATAAAGACTTGTGCAAACCGCTGTTAAATATGAATTTTGAAAATGGTAAAACAAGATAAACACAATCATCAGGTACTTTGTTGATGGCTGTTTTTTTATTTGATATTTAGATCAATTGCAATACATAAGGTGCAATACAGTCGGTTTCTTACCAGGTTAAGAGAAAGATTTATACAATTTAAAAAAATTGTATTGCATCTTTCGCTTGAACAACTGAGCAACGCTCAGTTTTTTTGTATAAAAATGTATTGCATTTTTGTAATACGTATGAAATACAAAAAAAGCCTACAATGCAATACAGGTAAAATAGTATCGTTTTATAGAAGGAGTGAATAAAAATGGCAATGGAAGCTGTATCGTTTAGGTTTGATAATGAAACATTATTTAAACTGAGCGAATTAACAAAATTTTATAAAAGTAATGACAAGAGGATAAGTAAAACAAAAGTTATGGCAGATATAATTTCGACTGCTTATGACAATATAAATACCTCTCAAAAAAAGTGTTATAATAATGAGAATGAAATAGTTTATAGAGAAATAGTAGAACTGGAATATACGATAATCAAGTTATTAACTACTAATTTAAAAGATGTTGATAATATAGAAGAAATCAAACGGATAATAAACGCCAAATCAAGATTTCAAATATATGTGGAGGATAAATTGAATGAAAAAAATAGCAATATGTATTCGGATAGATAGCGATATAGACAATAAAATTAATTATCTTATTAATGATAAAAAAAATGAACAGTCAAAATATAATGATGATACAAATGTAACTAAAACTGACATTATAACAGATGCAGTTGAACTTCTTTTTTCGTATCGAACTAGAGATGCATTCAGATTATTAAATAAAGAACAAGAGACATATTTGAAGGGAGTGCTAAAGCAGTATCAAAGTCTTAATAATGAATTTTTTAATAATCTGATATTTGAAATTCTTATTTTGAAACAAATGATAGTTAGCACTAATGGCATAACAGAAAGTCAATTGGATGAAACGGTAAAAAAAGTGCTTGATAATATTACAAATGCAAATAGCAACTGATCATGTGCTGTTAAAGATAAAGTGGAATAACAATAGCAATAAACAAAGGTAGAATATTTGTTCTTCTTTTGTTGAGAGGTGGTATTTTATGACAAAGTCTAATGCACCAATTATAGGTGATGTGAGATTTTTAAAATATGGTGCTGATGCACCTGATGAATCAAGATTCAAAGGAAAGATAAGTACAGAGTCTCTAATCGGTTTTTTTGAGTATACTGAACAGGAAGAAAAGAATGTAGATTGCAAAGATGAAAGTTTACATGATGGTGGTTTCTTTGGTTATACATCTGATAAAAACGAATATACATTTTCTTCTATGGGATGGCTAGATAAAAATAAACACGATAAATTTAGAAGAGAATTGAGAAAGGCTTTTTCTAAACCTGGAGATTTATGGTGGGATACTGTAGTATCTGTTTCAAGTTTTGAGCAGCTTAGTGAATTTGGAATTGTCACTGCTGATGACTGGTATGATATATGTCTAAAAGCACTACCGGAAGTTTTTAAAACAATGAATTTAGAATATGATAATATGCTATGGTGGGGAAATTATCATATCGATACAACTCATCCGCATATTCATCTGTGCTTTCTTGAAAAAGATAAAACACGTGAAAGAGGTAAGCTGACACCAACAGAATTAAGAAAGTTTAAATCTGCATTTATTAAAGAAATACTTAAACGTGCAGTGTTCGAAAAAGAATTAAAAGTAAGTGTTAATGAATTTTTAAAATCAAAAGATGTTGATTTTAAAAATCTTATGAATGTAATTGACAGCAGAGTACTTGAAAAAGAAAAAGTTTCAATGAATGAACTTTATAAGATTTTACCCAAACAAGGCAGGCTGGCATATAATTCATGTAATATGCTTCCTTACAAAAAATTAATTGATAGTCTGATTGATAAAGTTCTGAGTGATGCTGACGTTCAAAAGGAATTTAATATTTATCTATCAAAATTAGAGCAGCTTGAAGATCTGATGAATAGACAGGTTAATACAAATATATCAAATATTAAATCTACAGAACTTGAAAAACTTCGTTCACAAATAGGTAATCATATATTGAAAAATTATAAGCGCAAGATAACAAATAAAAGCAAGAAAAAAATAAACATAAATGATGGCAGTTTCGAAAAATCAATGATTGATAATGTAGAGCAAAATATCATTGAAAATAGTAATACTGATGTTGTTGATGATTTAATTGAGAATTATTCAGATATTTTGGAAACTGCTGATAGAGCAGTAAATGAAAATGAGTTCATTTTAGAATGGAGTCAAAGCTATAAAGAAGGAGCAAACCTATTTTACAGCAGTAAAAATGAAAGTGAACTGCATTTAGCTGAGCAGATGCTTTTAAGTGAGGCTGGTAGAAATAATGTTCTTGCACTAGAATTGCTTGGAAAATTATATTCATCTAATAAATTAGACGAAAAGTCCAATATTATGTACAAAAGATCTTTAGAAGGTTTTAAGTGTATTTTTGATGAAAATATAAACGATAAATTTATTAGAAGCTATGCAGGATACCGCTTAGGTAAGTTTTATTTGTATGGCACTGGAACTGAGATTGATTATGAAAATGCTATGAAATATTTTGAAAGCAGCAATAATAAATACGCTTATTATTCTTTAGGGAGAATGTATCAATATGGTTTGGGTATTGAAAAAAATGACGAAATGGCACTTTATTATTTTGAAAAATCTTCTGAAGGAAATAACGCTTATGCCAACTATGAAGTTGCACATCATTATGAAAAAGGTATTGCCTGTAAGGTTGATTTAGAAAAAGCTGAAACTCATTATAAGACTGCTTACAATGAGTTTAAATCAATGGTTGAAAAACATGGAGATGATAACTTGTTATACCGTCTTGGCCAGATGACCTATCTTGGTAAAGGGTGTGGACAGGATATCAATAAAGCAGTCGAATATTTGCAACGTGCTGTAAAGTTTGAAAATACTAATGCAAAACTATTGTTGGCTCAGATATACTTAAAAGAAGGATATATTGGAATGTATGAGACAGCACTTAAGTATCTCCATGATGTTAATAATGATACCTCCAACTATTTACTTGGGAACATATATTGTAACGGGGAAATTGTAAAAAAGGATTGGACTAAGGCAGTTCAGTACTTTAATAAATGCAAGACTAATGAGTATGCGTATTATAAAATGTATATTATTTATAAAAAGAATAATCAACCGGATAGAGCGTTAAAATATTTAAATAAATCTGTTGAAATAGGATATGAATATTCAAAGATAATATTAGCGAAAGAATATATGGATGGCAAATATTTAGATAAGGATATATGTAAGGCAATTAAACTGTTAAAGCAAAGTAATAATAGTTATGCACAATATTTACTTGGCAAAATTTATTTAACTGGCGATGGAGTAAAAGCAAATAATAATCTTGCTAAAGAGTATTTAAAAAAGTCCGCTGATCAGGGAAATGAATATGCTCAATACCTTTTAAAGCACAGTAATAGTTATCAAAAAACATACAGGACAAGATATTCATTGAAAAGATTGTCTAATCTTAGTGCCAGGTATTGTCGTATTAACCAGGAATTGGCGCATAAAGAATATTATAAATGGCTGAGAGATAATGGTTTGCTTAGTGAACAAGAGGGGAGGGAGTTTAATGAAAAAAATAGTCGTTAGTATTATTTCATTTGTATTAACCAAAGTAGTTGTTGATTTTATAGGTATGCAGTTAATTAAGTTATTTGTATTAAAGGATTTTGATTTTAAATACATTTTCGATTACAGCTTGTTATTCCTAGATGGTAACAAGTTTTTTTTACTATTATCTTTTTTTGCTTTTTTAGTATGGTTTGAAATTATTTACGGAATATTTTTTAGAGATGATGTCAAAAAAAGACGACTTACAAAAAATGAACAGCTTAAATACGCTAAAATTGATAGAACAAGAGATGTAAAGAAATCTTTACTAAGAGTTGATTTTAATAAAACTGGACTTGTTGAACATAGAATGTCAAAACAAGCATTAAAAATCAAAATGACACCAATTATTGATAAAATAAATAAAAGGACAAAAGATATCCCTATCTTAAATAATACACAAAAGGTGTTGATTCCTGCTAAATGTTGGAATATTGGTGATAAGAAATGTTATGTACGTGCTGGATTTCCAATTACAGGAAATAGAAAATGTATTTATGTTGATCCAGGTGATGTTCATAATTTGGTTATAGGTACTACTGGATCAGGAAAAACATGGACTTTTGTAAATGAATATTTAGAGTTGTGTGCTATGTGTGGAGAAAGTGTAGTCGTGAATGATCCTAAGGGAGAACTCGCAAAACATACCTTACAGAAATTTAAAGATAATGGGTTCAACACTGTTGTAATAAATTTTGTTGATCCTGAATTTAGCAACTGCTGGAATCCATTTAAACTTGCATTTGATGAATGGAAAAAAGCAGATGATATATATATAAAAAAGTATGAAGAATGGAAAATTAAAAATAAAAATGGAATATTAGAGTATGAATTGCTTGGGCTGGATACAAAAGAAATTGAAAATAAATTAAGAAAACCCAAGCCAAATTATTCTAAAGCAATGGACTTATTAAGAGATGCCTGCAATACAATCTGTTTAGAGGAAAATCCTAAAGATCCAATCTGGACTGAAACGGCTAGGGATATGCTTGTTGGCTGCGGTGCCCTAATGTGCGAAGAGGGTAAGGTGGAGTACATGAATGCGACTTCATTCAAAAAAATTATTGAAATTGGCAAGAAGCAGCTACCAGGTATAAGAAATTCTAAAACAATACTGAAGGCTTTTCTTGACTCGGAAAGAAGTATAACCGACTACAGTGTTAATTATCTGGAAGGGTATGTAGGATCAAGTGGGGATACATCGACTGGATTTGAATCTCAGTTTAACAACAAGTTGAGTATTTTGACAGCTAATGAAGATATTCAAAGAATAACAAGTCATAGTGACTTTGATTTTCGTCAAATCGGTAGTGAAAAGACTGCTATTTTCTTGATTGTTCATGATGAAAAGAAAACATACTATCCTTTGGTTACACTGTTTATCAAACAACTATATGAAGTGCTTGTACGTACTGCAAGGGATGAGATTAATCTAAGATTAAAAGTACCTATTAATTTGATTTTAGATGAATTTGGTAATATGCCAGCATTACCTGATGTTGATGCAATGTTGACAGCTGCTAGATCACGTGGTATTAGACTAACAGCAATTATTCAAGGACTAGAACAACTGGAAAAACATTATGGAAAAATGGCGGAAACACTTAAAGGTAATTTTACAAATACAATTTATCTACTATCTGGTTCTGATAGCACGGTTGAAGAAATATCTAAAAAGGCAGGCAGTGAGCGTGTTTGGAATAAGGATATGAGAAAATATGAAGATCAACGTATTTTTACCCCGGAACGTCTTAAGGATTTTAAAATGGGAGAAATTTTGTTTCTTAGGCAGAGACATAAGAATCCTTACTACACTAGGTTACTTCCGTATGATAAATACGTATTTTTTGATAAGAGTAAGTTTTATTTGAATTTACCTATAGTTGAAAAGCCAGATGTAGAATTATTTAACATTGAATATGAATATCTAAAAAGACATGGTAAAGCAGATAAATTTGATAGATTTGCAAGAAATTAAGGAGTGAGTAAAAATGAGCTGGGATGAAAAAGAACAAGCTAAAAAAATTAGAGAAGAATATAATATAAAATACAATAATTATATGACTTTAAACCTGGAACAATTAAATCTATGTGAAGATAAAGAAACTAATGCAAGTGACTTTGAGTGTGAGTCAAGAACATTTGCTGATCGCATAATTGTAGGGAAAGATAGAAAAAGATTTGCGGTCAAGAATAGTTATTTTGAATACATTAATTTTAGAAAGTTTGAATGTGAAGAAACAGTATTTATTAATTGTTTTTTCAAGGGAGTTAAATTTATAGATTGTGATGTACCAAATATTAAATTTATTAATTGTAATTTTGATGACTTTGAGATTGTAAGATCTAATTTTATTGGAAGTATATTTTCTGGGTGCTTATTCATTAGAAGTAGGGTCGAAGAAAGTACTTTGGATGAGAGTATATTTCCGCTTTCAAATTATTACGATATAGAAATTGATACAGATAAGAGCAAGCCTAATTATTCGACTGTTAAAGGAGTATTGGCTAGTGAACAAAAAGAGGTTAGCAGTATAGAAACAATTTTAAAATCGGATGAAGTAGTGCCGATTGAAGTAGAAACCATTGAAAATAAGATATATAAGCATGAAACGATTGTTATTGAGGAATTAAAAAATAATAAATTTGTAAAATGTGAGTTTATCGAATGTGTTTTTGAAAACGATAAAGAGACTGATAATTATATTAATGATTTATCAATTGAATTTTGGAATTCTAATTTTAAAAAATGTCTATTTAACGCAACTTTTTTTAAGACCGTTTTTGATGGCTCTAATTTTCTAGAATGTAGATTTAAAGACAAGTATATAAGATGTAGTTTTTGTGATACTGTATGGAATAAAAATATTCTTGAAGATACAGCAGTTTTCAATTATTCGATGATTATTAATGCGGTATTGGATTTTGATTTTACATCTATACCCGAAAGAAATAGAAAAAATGTTGGAATAGGTACAACAGCAAATAGCAAAAATATTGTTAATAATCTATCAGAGAAAGATAGACAAATTGAGCAGCTGAACAAAGAAAATAAGCTATTAAAGGAAGAGCTGGAAAAGTTAGATTGTAAAAAGAAAAATTTAATTTCATTTGAAGAGTTTGATGATCAACTGTTAAATGAAGCCTTTAGACTGATTATTGCACGTTGTCAGAGGCCGGAGCCTGTAGAATTTGATTTATGGAATGAGATTAAGGCACACATTGACAGTTTATCAGATTTGGATTTTATACAGTTTGTTAATAGTATTAATAACTATAAGTTGTCATCAAATAATCTTATAGATGAGGATAGGCAAGAAAAAAATATGGATAACCCTGATAACAATTATATTCATGAGGTCGCTCAAGAAGAAAAGAAAGAAAAATTACCAGGTTTAGAAGATGGAGTGGTTTAATGATGACTAAGTTAGAAGATTTGAAACATCTTGCTTTTTCACCACTACAAATGAATGTTTTACGGAAGGCAGAAAAAGACGGATTAAATCTTGAGTGGTTGGCTAATACAAATTTAGATTATCTTCAAATGGAAGAAATTTATTTATGCTTAAAATATGATGTAGATCCATCTTCAATATCTGACCCTGATATACCAGCTGAGTCGATGAGATCTTTGCGTGAACATCTGTTTGAAATGCAGGGTGTTTATGAGGATGAAAGAATCAAAATCAATAAACAAAAAACAAAGCTCATAATTTTAATTGTGAGTTTTGTTTTAGTACTTTCTTCACTGATAGCAGTTGTATATATTAACAGGGATTATATATCATTGTACTTTGAAGATATTAACCTGACTTTAAAAGCTGATAAAGTTGAAATAGGGATGTCAAAATCTTTTAATCCTAGTGATTACATAAAAGAGTATGATAAAAGGTATGACTTAACACTCCCAAAGAATAAAAAATTTGAAGTACCTGGGGAATACACGGTTATTTATAAACTCTCTAATAAAGTAAAATCCATAAAAAAGAAGCTGATTGTGAAAGTTATTGATGATATTGAACCAGTCTTAGTGTTAAATAAAACGAATTTAACATTAGAGTATGGTCAAAATATTGATCTTAAAGACTATATTGAAAAGGCAGAAGACAATATAGATGGAAATCTTGTAGAAAAAGTTGATTATAATCAAATTGATACTTATAAGCCCGGTAATCATGTTGTTACTTATAGTGTAAAAGACAAAGCTGGGAATCATGTTTCAGTAGAGATGAGTATCAATATAAACGAAAAGCCAAAAGTTACTGAAAAATCTACAAACAGTAATATAGAAAATAATGTTACTACTAATAAATCTAATAATTCAAATAATTCAAAGTCAGGACAGGAAAATATTCCTTCACAATTTGATAAATTTTTTTCAGGTAATAGTATAGATGTGTATAATCAAGCGAATTCCTATGCTGAAGAGATTTTTAGTAGTGGAAAGGTAAAAGGATTTTCTGTGAACCCAACAGGTGAAGGGTTTCAAGTCAGCTTTTCATAATATGAGGAGGTAAGAAGAATGGTGTTGTTTGAAACAGTTAGAGATATTATGTTTGCAGAAATTATGGAAGCCACATTAACAGAAATATCAAAGGAACTTCTGAGGGCTAATGAATTGAAAGAAAAGGAGTTGGCACTGAAAAGCAAAGAATTAGAGCTATTAAATTCTGGAGAATTTAAATATAACTATATAGAAAGATATAAGCGTGCTTTTTTTGATGCATGCAATCGTTTAGAAGAATTAGATAGAATATTGTATGAAATGGATCAAACTGTTGAACCTATGTCTAATGAGGAGTATAAAGAAGCAATACTATCAAATATTCAAAATATGGATAAAAATCAATATGATTGTGATAAAGCAAAAGATTATGAGGTATCGAGCAAAGAATTTATAGATTATACTAATCGGCTTGATTCAGCAAAATTGGAAGGCAAAGAGTACTATAAAAAGATCAATGAAAAATTTGGAGATAGCTTTATGTACTATGATATTGAGGAACGACTTTATGTTTGTTACGACTTTTTATATGGCGATGTTGGTTTACCTAATATAGAAACAATAAAAGATAGAAAAATGGCCATAAAATGGCTTGAAGGAAAAATTGAGATGAATGAGGTTATACATAATTCCTATATTAGATAATCCTTTAAAAGATTATATGATTAGATTTTGGATAAATGTTAACATATTCATGCACAAAAGGAGGTGAGAATGAGCATGATTGTGGATTACAATAGAAGTTTTTGAAATAGGAAGATAATTTATACTGAAACTGCTATTTGCAGTTTTTTTGTAAAAGTTATTTAAATTCAAAGATAACAAAATCGATTAATTGATATTATTCTTGATGGGGGAGTTATGATGAAAGAATTATTATTCAAAGAGATGATAGAACCATATTACTATAGTAAAAAAGGTACAGTTAGAAATTATACTTTAAAGACGTATAGACAAAAGATTGATATACATATATTACCTTTTTTTGAAGATTTGGAGATTAAAAACATTGATAAAAAAGTAATTATTGATTGGCAAAACTGGATGTTGGATAGGGGTCAAACAATTAAGAATACAAATAAAATAAGATCTATTTTATATAATATTATTGAATATTTTGTTACTGAGGAATTGATGGAAAACAATCCACTTAATAATGTAAAAAGGATGGTTGACAATTCACCAACTGAAGAAATGTTATTTTGGACATATGATGAGTTTAAGAAATTTATAAGAGTAGTAGACGAACCAGTTTATAGAAGATTTTATAAATTCTTATATTATACAGGTTGTCGAAAGAGTGAGGCAAAGGCACTGATATGGAAGCAGATTGATTTTAATAGACATGTTATTGCAATAACCCGGTCATTAGAGCGTATAAATGATGATGGTACCCATATTGTAAACAAGCCTAAAAATAAGATGAATAGGCACATACTGATGAATAAAGAATTGGAAGATGAACTTTACAGCTATTATTTAGATCGAAGGATGCATTTTGATTTTAGTATGAATGAGTATGTATTTGGTATAGATAAACCACTTGCCGATACTACAATTGAGAAAAAAAAGAATAAGTATTGCAATGATGCAATGGTAAAACAGATTAGAATTCATGATTTTAGGCATAGTAGTGCTTCGTTATGGATTAGTATTAATGAGAACGTTATGGTGATTAGCGAGAGATTAGGACATAGGGATAGGAATCAGACATTAAATCGTTATGCACATCTTTTTCCTAATGCACAGCAAAATGGTATAAAGAAAATAAATAGACTATCAAATATTTATGATGAAGCAGATATTAGGCTAGGTGCAGTAGTTGTAGATTTTTTAGAAAAATTAGATAGTATTGAAAATCCTAATCAGCAAGAGCAAGAATTTATAGAGTCATTTAAAGAGTTGGTATTTAAAAGTAAGTAAGTTAAATTCAATTTGATAAATTTCATGGAAAAATGTATAATAAAGAAGAAAAAAAGTTAAAAATAGTGTTGTGTATCGTTCTACACAATGTTATAATATAGTCAAGTTAGAGAACGAGTATATAAATAATGGGTGAATAAAATGAAAAGCTAGACTCCTGTCACCCGCACCATATTGAATGTGTTGAAGCGATAAACATGTAAATTGTTTATCGCTTTTTTGTATTTCTAATAAAAGACGGAGTGGAATAGTTATTGTGCCTAAGAGACTGCTAAATAAGAACTATCGGATCAATGTTGATGGCATTGCAAATATTTTGTATAAAAATGTGTAAATCCCTATGTAGAAAAAATATAAATCGATTATCATTAATTACGATATGATATTTTATATACTATAAAGCATAGATAAAATAAATTTACATTAGCGCAAAAGACTGTAAAAAAAACAGTACATTTTCTGATCATAATCTTTATCTTTTATATGCAGAATTTAGTTATTAATTATCTATACCATGAAAATCAAATTGTTAAAAAAGCTGCTGATAGAATTGAAAGTAAATTGAATATAATTATAGATGATATATTTTAAAGAAGACCATTTACTATTATCATTTTATCAGGAAACTATAATGAAAAATAATTTTCTTTTAGAGATTACAGTTTTTCTATGGAAATTCAGAGTGATAAAAAATGAGGGTCATGTTTGGTTTAATTTGATAGAGACAAAGTATATGTTGTGATATAATAATGCTACTATGAATAAGCGAAACTACCAAATATTAAAATATTTAAAAGAAACAGAGGAATATGTAACTTCTGAAACATTAAGTGCTATGAATAATGTTAGTACAAAAACCATACTTAAAGATATAAAATCTTTGAATTGTGATATGAAAGCAACAGATAATTATATAGAAGTCACTCCATCTCGTGGTATTAAGCTGGTAATTAACGATATTGAAGAATTTATAAATTTATGTAATTCTTTTAATGATACTAACGATTTTTCAATTTATAGTGTGACAGAAAGAGAGGAATGGATTCAAAAATATCTGATTGAGAATAATGGTTGGGTCAAGGCAGAAGCTCTATGTGAAAAGCTTTTTATCTCTCAGTCGGTATTATCACAAAATATTAAATCCGTACGAAAGGCTTTTCAAAAATATGATTTAATATTATTACAAAAACCTCATTATGGAATGAGGGTAGAAGGCAGGGAGTTTAATAAAAGACTCTGCCTCGCACAGATTTATATTACACATATTGATCAAAGAGAAGGGTTTCCTGGAACACAATTTAACAATGATGAGCTCCAGCTGATTTTGAAGATTGAAGATATTGTAGATAGAATATTAACTAGATATCAAATATCAATGTCTGAAGTTTCAGTTCAAAATTTTATAATTGATATTTATATCTCTTTAAAAAGAATTAAAAAAGGAATATTTTTAAAATCAACTGATAAGATGGTTATCGATATAGCTCGCTGGACTGATAGTATAGTGGCTGTTGAATTGGCAAAATTAATTAATGATGAATTGACAATAGAAATGAAAGATCAAGAAATAGTATCACTTTCTATACATTTAGCAGCAAAAAGAATTATTTGTCATTTTGATGAAAGTATCCATCGCATTATCGAAGATTTTGATGTTAATAAGTTAGTCAATAATATGATTAATAATATTAACTGTAAATGGGGAATCGATTTAACTCAAGATGAAGAATTAAAATCACAATTAGTATTACATTTAATCCCCTTGGAGGTTCGTTCGCGGTATAATGTAGTGCTTCATAATCCGTTAATTGATAAAATTAAACAGCAAAATATCTTTGCCTATCAAATGGCAGTAACAGCTTGTGATCAATTCAGTGATTATCATGGCAACCGCCTTAGTGAAGATGAGATGGGTTATATTGCATTACATATGAATCTAGCTTTATTGCGTACGCAAATAAAAAACAAGAAAAATATTTTAGTTGTAAGTGGTCTAGGAAGAGGGACAGCTCATACATTGGCTTATCAAATTAAAGAGATGTATGGAAAATATATTAATGAGGTTAAGACAGCTGATTATATTGAGTTAAATAATTATGATTTTACAAATATTAATTTATTAATATCCAGTATTCCACTAAGACGTGATTTTTCTGTACCAAGTATTGAAGTCAATTATTTTTTTAGTGATAATGATAAAAAGAGAATTGAAACAATACTGTGTGATCAAGAAGTATTTAAGATAAGAGATTATATAGATAAGCGAATGGTATTAACATCAATCAATGCGGATACTAAGGAAGAAGCTATATCATTTATAATCAATAGCACTAATTATGATAAAAATATAATTCAAGAAATAATTGAAAATGATAAGGTAGCTAATCATGAATTAGATAATATGATTTCTATTTTATCTTTAAATGGAATAAGTGCAAATAATCAAACAGAAGTAATTATTGGTATTTTATCAAAGCCAATTCTATGGAATGAAAAGAGGGTTCAATTAATAATTGTTCCCTTGATAGGAGAACCGATAAATTCAAAAATATTAAATTTGTATCATGAATTAGCTTATATGATTAAAAATCCTTTATATGTTAAAAGGATCATCAGAAAGAAAACTTATGAAGAAATTATTGCGATTTTTGAAGAAATCGAAACGGTTTTAGAACGATAATAACTAGCTGTTTTTACTAAACTATCTAATAAGAAGATAGGGTAACTGCGGATTAAATCGGCAGTTATTTTTATTTTACAAAGATAAATTAGCACGATACAAATTTTATACTTAATGAGATTCCTTATAATTTATATGTAATATTTATTTTTTGATAACTTCCACAAATAAATAGAAATTAAAAGCATGGAGTTCCATAATAACTCATTTTATAATTATAGCTAAGGAATATAAGAAAATAGTTTACTGCAGGAATGAAAACTTATATTTTTTGGAAAAGGAGAGAGGAGATAAAATGAAGTTATCTGAAAAATTACAAAATGGTTTATTAGCATTCTCTGCTAAGATTGAAGCAAATAAATATCTTGGCTCAATCAAGGATGCCTTTACGATGTATGTACCTTTTATTATTATTGGTTCATTTGGAAGTATGTTAAATATTTTAGTTTCGGGGACTAGTGGTTTAGCACAATGGTTTCCATGGTTAATAAAGCTATCACCAGCTTTTACAGCAATGAATTTTGTTACTATTTCATGTATGGCATTACCTATTGCTTTTTTAATCGGTACTAAATTGGCACAAAGAGAAGGGTTGCCAACTTTAGAAAGTGGATTGATAGGGTTATTAGCATATTTAGCAGTATGTCCTAATGCCATTAGTACGGCTGTTGAGGGATTGAAAGATCCTATTATAATCAGTGGTTTGGGTTCAGGAGTTATTGGGGCCCAGGGCTTATTTGTTTCTATGCTCATATCAATCATGGCTATAGAATTATTAAAGGGATTATCAAAAATAGATGCCATTAAAATAAAGATGCCTGATTCAGTACCAACAGGAATAGCACGTTCATTCAATATTTTAATTCCAATTTTTATTATTATTGCATTGTTTGCTATTTGTGGATGTTTATTCGAATCGTTCACTGGTAATTACTTAAATGTATGGATTTATAACATTATTCAAATTCCATTACAAGCATTAGCAAATACAACGATTGGAATCGTGGTATTATCTCTTGTCAATCAACTATTTTGGTTTCTTGGAATTCATGGAGGAATGGTTATCGAAGGGATTAGAGGTCCATTATCAGCTGCTGGATTGGCAGATAATATTGCTGCGGTTTCAGCAGGACATGTTGCAACAAATATTTTAACAAGGGGATTTTGGACAAGTTTTGTTGTTGTAGGCGGTGGTGGAATCACACTGTCATTATTAATAGCTATATTATTATTTTCAAGACGTGAAGATCATAAAGCAATTGCTAAATTTTCAATTGTTCCAGGTATTTGTGGTATTAATGAACCGGTAGTTTTTGGCTTACCATTAGTATTAAATCCAATTTTTGCTATTCCATTTATTTGTAACTCTGCGATTGCTGCGTTAATTGCTATTTTTGCGACTAATATAGGCTTTTTGACATGTGGCATTGTGGATTGCCCTCCTGGGTTACCGATTTTTATTACAGGGTTTATAAGCTATGGATTACATGGAATTATTATCCAGGCAATCATTTTAGTTGTAACTTTCTTTGTCTGGGTTCCGTTTGTTTCAGTATCAAATAAACAGGCGGCAATTGAAGATGCAACAGAAAAATCTGAAAAAGATAAAAATATGAATGGAGAATGATTATGAAATTTCCTACAAATTTTTTATGGGGTGGCGCAACTGCTGCAAATCAATATGAGGGGGGATGGCAAGAAGGGGGAAGAGGTATTGCTGTTCACGATATGTTAACTGATGGAAATCAAGAAAATCCTAGAAGAATTTATTGTAAAGCTGATAATGGTAATATTACAAGTATTCAGGCTGGGGAATGTATTCCATTTGGATTTCACCCATTTATTAAGGAATCAGGATATTATCCAAGTCATAATGCTACAGATTTTTATCATTGTTATAAAGAAGATATTAAATTAATGGCAGAAATGGGGTTTAAAGTATATCGTTTATCTATTTCATGGACACGTATTTTTCCTCATGGTGATGACAAAGAACCGAATGAAGATGGTCTAAGATTTTATGATGCTGTTATTGATGAATTGAAAAAATATAACATCGAGCCTTTAGTGACAATTCTTCATTTTGATATGCCATTGAATTTGGCTGAAAAATATGGTGGATGGATAAATCGTAAATTAATAGAATTTTATTTGAATTTTGCTTCTACACTGTTTGAACGCTGGAAAACAAAAGTCAAATATTGGATTACAGTAAATGAGATTAATGTTTTAGGTGGATATTGGACATTAGGTCTTGCATCAAATAATAGGAAGACTAAAAGTAATTCTAATCAGGGGGAAACACCTGTTGAGGATGCTGGAATCAAGCTGCAGGCAATTCATCATTTATTAGTGGCAAGTGCTAAGGCAAATAAAATAGCTAGAAAAATAAATCCTAATTTTATGCTCGGGACAATGTGTGCTTTATCAGGAATATATCCTATGACTTGCAAACCAGAAGATGTATTTGGAGCATATGAATTTAGAAGAAAAGCGTTGATGTTTTCAGACATCACGATGAGAGGATATTATCCTAATTATGCTCAAAGTATTTTTGATGAATATAAGTTCACTTTAAAAAAAGAGCTGGGTGATGATGAGGTGCTAAAAGAAAATACATCTGACTATTTAGCTTTTTCGTATTATCGTACAACAGCATTTGATTGTGATGCAAGTAATACAACAACGACAGGAGGGCAGCAAGCATCACCCAATCCTTATTTACAAAAAACTGCGTGGGGATGGCCTATTGATCCCAAAGGTCTTAGGTTTGTTTTAAATGAATTATATGACCGTTATCAAAAACCACTATTCATTGTCGAAAATGGAATGGGTAATTATGATATTGTTGAAGAAGATGGAGCGATTCATGATGATTATCGTATTGAGTATTTGCGTAGTCATATTGTTGAATTCAAAAAGGCAGTAGAGATAGATCAAATTCCTTTACTCGGATACACGACCTGGGGGTGTATTGATATTGTATCGGCGGGTACAGGAGAAATGGCAAAAAGATATGGTTTTGTTTATGTGGATTTGGACGATAAAGGTAATGGTACTTTTAAAAGAAAGAAAAAAGATTCATTTTACTGGTATCAAAAAGTGATTGAATCAAATGGCGAAATTCTAGGCTAGATTATTTTATTTGTTTAAAATTATGTTATTTAAAGGGAATGGTTTCTAAAATCACTTCCTTTTTAGTGGGATAGTGAAACAATGTACCAGAATTATACTATTTAATGAAATATTGTACCAAAATTGTATAGACAGATTTAAAATGATAATAAATAATAGTATATTAAAGATATACTAGTGGGTTGTTACTTTAGGTAGGCAAGACCAAAAAAGTGTAATACTTTTTAGTCTTGTCTTTTTGATTAAAATACCTGTTCTAAAAGGAGGGAATAATAAAAGTAGACAATATACATTGAGTAAACAACACACAAATTAGAGAGGTGAGGAAGATGAAGAAACAGTTAAAAAAAATAATGACTATTGTCTTAACTGCTGGAATGGTAATTTCATTATTAGGAACACCATCTTTTGCAGTTGAACATGTAGGGACAAGCGATGCGGCTAAAGAAATGTATAAGAATACATATGCTAATTTAACGAATCGAATTACGAATCGGGGTTATGCACCGACTTCTTTGACAGGGGCTTATGAGGGAATGTTTATTCGTGATAGTTCGATTCAAGTAATGGCACAAAATGCTTATGGTGATTATCAAAAATCAAGGCAAGTATTAAATTTTTTGTTGAGCTATCAACAAGGACTAGGGGCAGATTATGCTCAGCATATCGTTCCTGATTATGAAGATGAAGAATTTGGGAACTCCTATCTATCCCAGGGAGAAACAGCACAGACACAAAATTTATATACCTCACAGACTTTTTCTGATCATGCGTTATTTGGGTTAAAAGGACCAAATAACGGTGGTGGAGTAGCATTTCAAACAGATAGTGATAAAGTAACATCAATTTCTATTTTCACTAATTCTACTGGAAATGATGTTTTAACTGGAAGTTTGCGAACAAATATTACAGATGCTTCAACAGAGTTGATAAGTAAAGAGATTACAGTTACTGCTAGTGGCTGGCAGACATTTACATTTGACCAGCCAATTACTGTAAAAAAAGGAGAAACTTATCATTTCTTTGTACAATCTAATAATGGTATTGCTATGTTCGGAAAGGCTGATGGGAAACCTGCGGATAATGCTATTATGGGTTATAATTATGATGTTCCGGTTTTAGGCGGCTTTGCAGAAAGCGCATATCCGGCATTTAAATTAAACGGAAATGATGATGAAAAAACAGATAATTCATTTATGTCAAATACAGATCATTCGATTGCTTTATTTTTAATTAATGCAACTACTAATAATTCTGCTTTTGCATTTGTGCCAAATAGTGATTCTATCTGTTCGTTTCGAGTTTATTTAACCGGAAGTGCTCCTGTTACTTTTAAGTTGACAACTGAACCTGGAAATGAGGCAAAAACAATAAAAACTATTTCACAAACAGTATCAAGTAATGGCTGGCAAACAGTTGATTTTGGAGAAAATATTCCTGTGACACCAGGACAAAAATATTATGTTCATATTACAACAACCAGCGGTCAAGTTATTGCTTGTGGTTCTTCAATGTTTGCGGGTTCTGTAGCATCTATGAACTGGGAAAATAATGTTTGGTCACAAACTGGTTATGTTATTGCAGCGGAAGTATTTTCAGAAGTTAATATTGCTCAATCACCATATGCTCAAAAAATTTCATTAAATGGTGATGCAATTCAAGCCGTTTCTTTTACTGCTGATGCTAACGTGGCAGGTGGTAATTTGATTGGTGAATTAAGAGAAAGTTTAAATAGTAAGGCTATTGCTTCAGGGGAGATAGCAATTGAAAAAGCTGGAGTACAAAATTATCAAATTGATTTTGGAAAAGAAGTTAAAGTCGCTGCCGATAAAGATTATTATTTTGTTTTATGGGCTGAAAATAATGATTATGTACAATGGAATTATAACCCTGCTCTTAAAGCAAGCGCCTATAGTTTAAATGGTGATAATTGGG
The DNA here is from genome assembly GCF_019125875.1 of Erysipelatoclostridium sp. MSK.23.31. Classification (NCBI taxonomy): domain Bacteria; kingdom Bacillati; phylum Bacillota; class Erysipelotrichia; order Erysipelotrichales; family Coprobacillaceae; genus Thomasclavelia; species Erysipelatoclostridium sp. MSK.23.31. Next base: position 30,778 of record NZ_JAHOCB010000012.1, read on the forward strand.
ATAGTCATGATTTTGATTTTGAGTTAGATATCCTACCATTATATTCGGGTGATTATCGAGTACCGCTTATGACAATTGGAGATAAAAATATTGGGATTCAGGAAATTCCATCTTTAGATCAATATGTAACGGCTGTAGATGTATTGTTAGGTAAAAATAATTTAGAAGAGGGAATTGCTATTGCAACTTTATATAAAGGATATGGTGCAGAAGCAATCAAAGTAGATGACGCTGCGATTGATATTTCTAAGCTATCTTCAAGTGGGCAAATGGTACATTTAGAATTTAGTTTATCGTTGGAACAAGTCGATAAAACGCAATCTTATTATTTAGAAATTAAAGCTCCACAAAATAGTGATAATACAATTACTTGGTATGGAAGTAAAAATGTGGATAATTTAGCAACATTATATAACGGGACTGCAGTAGCTGGAGAGGCAGGCTATGTTGCATATAAATCCAATCTTCATACTTTATCCAATCATGTTCAAATTGATGGGAATTATATGTTGATCCATGCATGGGCTCAATTTGTTAATGGATGTAAAAAGACGGTAGAAAATCAAGAGTTTATCAAAAAATCCTATCCAATTATTAAAAGATTTGCAAATTATTATATTGATCAAGGATACATAAGTGACGAATATAATTTAATGAGAAATGACAGTTTTGAGCATTCACGTGAGGGAAGATATTGGAAATCTTATGATTTAATTACAAATGTATTTGCATCACAAGCTTTGTATGAACTAAGTGCTTTAGCAAAAGAATTTGGCGATAGTGATTCAGCAATTAAATGGGCTGATACTTCCGCAACTTTAACAAAGGGAATCAATGAATATTTAACAACTGAAGTTGATGGAGTTAAAATTTATGCTGAATTATATGATATTGATAATAACATGAAGTTTATTAAAGGAATGTCATGGGTCAATTGGGCTCCAATGGCAGCTCAATGGTATGCAATGGATGAAAAAATCATGCAAAATACTTATGATATTTATGCAAAATACGATAGTCAAGATTATGATGATTATAAGATGTTAGATGTTGTCTATGATTTTGATACTCAACAAAGTGGAAATCATATTATTGGTAAAGGGTTAGCATGGGAAATTATGTTTAATCGCGTAAAAGACGATAATGAAAAGTTAGATTATTTAGCTAGTTTTATTTTAGATCATTCCACTCCTGGTGGTGTTTATCCCGAAACATATCAACCAAATGGAAATTTTTCAGATGTTGGAAACCAAGAGCATGCTTCTTGGCAGCATTATGCAATGAGCTGTGCTTATCCAGAATTAACAAAAACATATTCACTTCAAATATTAGAAGAATTAATCAATGAAATTCAGGTGTTAGATGCAAAGCTCTATACACTAGACTCTTATGCGAAACTCAGTCGAGCATTAGATGCAGCAATTAGTGGCTATAATGTTGAAAATATTACTAAAGAACAATGCGATGCATTGTACGAGGCACTTTTAGCAGCAAAAAATGAACTAACTTATTTAGATGCTGATTATCAGGCTGTTGATGCGGCTATTGTAGCTGCTGAAAAATTAAACAAGGATGATTATAAAGATTTTTCCAAAGTAGAAGCAGCAATAAATGCTGTAGTTCGTGGAAAAAATATTACACAGCAAGCTGAAGTTGATGCTATGGCAAAAGCAATTAATGATGCAATTGATACTCTTGAAAAGAAAGAGGGCAGTGTTACTCCAATTAACTCGATTAAGCCAGTTGACAAAAAGCCAGTAGTCCCAAATACGGGGGATGAGAATTTAATGAGTCTCTATATCTCTTTAATTGGGATCATGGCAGGTCTGTTTGTAATCATAAAGAAAAGAAAGAATATTTATTAAAAGAAGAATTCCTAGGAATTCTTCTTTTGCACCTGTTTAAAATTATATGTTACGATTTTATTTTTGCAGGTAAAAACTTAATAGTGATGAATCCGACAAAAACTAAAAACATGACAGCAATAAACAAAACAGAATAAATACTTTCATTAAAGAATAATTGACAAAGATAAACTAGAAATGAGGGAAGAAAGCCACCAATTCCAGCAGCTATTCCCATATATCCGCCCACAGCTGCATTACCCTTTTCTTTAGCGGTCTGCGCTGCAATCAAGAAGATGTATAAAATAATGGTGTTATAGGTAAAGCCGAAGATTCCCGAAGTAATATACATGCTGATGTAACTTTTCCCAAAAATGTAAATTGCTAAAGATAAAGCGCAAAGAAATAAGGAAATGGGGAGGAAATTATTCTTGAATTTATTATATATCTTATTAAATAATAGACCCGAACTGATTGAACAAATAGAATTAATGTTATTAGCATGGACTGTTATTACAGCTATGTCTGCAAATGATTTCGTAGCAAACAAAGTTGACAAATTAATACCAATCGATGACATCAGCATATTTAAGATTAGAAAGAAAATACTGATGGTGAGAAGTTTGATGTTTTTTTCTTTTTTGATAGTTGATTTGGATGGTGCTTTTAAAGGAATATCAGGAATATAAAAAGATAGAATAAGTGTTATTACTAAAGGTAAATAACCAAGAAACATAAAGTCAGTTGAAATCTTGCTTAAATAGCCAACTAATGTTTGGAAGAAGATTGCACCTAGACTGGAAATGATCGTTGTATAACCTAAATACTTGATTTGACGATTATCAGTGTAATATTCTAAAATGATGGATTTATTTAAAGAAATGGCAATTCCGATTCCAATACCAAAGAGCAGTCGTAAAAATAATCTTGAATAGAGCTCGTCAATAAAGAATGGACCAGTCCCACCAAATAAAAGAGCAGCGTTCATCGCAATCAATATAGTTCGATAAGAAACTTTTGTTCCAACAAACTTACTACAAAAATATGAGGTAGGGATAACAGCTATAGAGGGAATCGTGATGATTAAAGAGACAGTAGACATAGGATAAGCAGAATATTCTTGATATAACAAATTCATTCCTGGAATTATTGAGCCTCTAATCGATGAAACTAATGCCACAGATAATATTGATAACAAGATCAGTTTGTTTTTCATTATATGTTGATACCACCTTTTAATTAACATTAGCAAATATTAAATTATAAAGCAATAATTGTGTGAAAAAGTTGTAATATTAAGATAAAATTAAATATTTAAGGTTAATTTTGTTGTATTATAAAAATATAAAGATAATTTGGAGGAAAAAAAGATGAAGAATGATTGTTTTAGTTTTATTAAATTTTGTAATGAAAGAATCGCAAATAGTAATGATTATAATATTGCTAGAACGATTATTAATCACATTGAGGATATTAAAATATTATCATTAGAGAAGATTGCAGAAGAAGCTAATATTTCTCCTGCTTCAGTTAGTCGTTTCATCAATAAAGCTGGTTTTGAATCCTTTCAGGCTTTTAAATATGAATTTGAGTTGTTTACTAGGGATGTTAAAATGCGCCGAATTATTTCTCATACTCAAAGATTTATGCGGACGACGATTGAAAATATGAGTGAATCTTTATATGTTGATGGTCTTGCTAACTTAAGACAGACTAAATTAAATTTAGATATTGATAAGTTAAAAGAAATTGTTAAGTTACTCAAAACTTCAAAAAGTGTTACATTTATTGGTGATAGTCATGAACTGGCGGATTTTTATACGCTGCAGTTAGAGATGTTAGTCAACGATATTCCGGCATATTTGATTAATTTTTATGAGTTTGAAAAGATGTATCTAAACCAGTTAGATCATAATGATACTATTGTTTTTATTGGTGTATATAAGGAATGGTTTTCTGATGCTCAAAAAGAGATTTTAGATTATGCAAAGGAACGTAAAATAAAAATCATTGCCTTTGTTCAAGAAGAAGATTATTTAAAGGAGTATGCTGATTTATTATATGTTTATGGAATTCCTGACAGTTATAATGATGGTTATTATTCTTTGCCATATTTAAATCGATTGTTATGTGAAATGATTTATTTCAAATTATAAAACCTGCTTGGAACTAATCGATATCATTGTTCACAAGTTGATCAAGAAACTCATCATAACGCTTCATCACATCATATGTCTGCGGGTAAATATCAAATTATTGAAACGATTATGTCTTATACTTCACAATATTCTTTTGCTGAACTTAATAAGTTTAGTGTTCAAGAACTGTATAATATTTTAGCTATATTTAATCAAGAGGAGGTTCCTGAAGGGTGTCAGCCAGGGCATAATCAAGATAGTCATCATAGAAATCATAATCAGCCTAAATAAAAAATCATAAACTATAATACTGTTTATGATTTTTTACGAGTTGATTTATCATTGTTGAAAAAATTAGCATATTTATAATTATACCAGATTTTCGAGTAATTAAATTTTTTGCCGTTTGAAAGGAAAACGTTATCATCGATAATTAAACCAAAGGCACCAGGTTCTAGGTTTAAAAGCTCTTGATCTTCTTTTGATAGTGGTTTAGCAAAAATGTATTTTTCAGAAAAGCCGATCGTAAGTTTTAAATCATTAATAATAAAAGAAAAAATTGATGTTTTTGCAATGTCTTCATTAAGATAAGGAATGATGTCTTTGTTATAGTAAGTATATTCAACAGCAAAAGGGATATCATCAATATACATTAATCGTTTTATTGCATAAACTGGAGTACCAACTTTACATTCTAAATGTTCTGCTAGATCAGTATCACAGTCAATTAATTTAAAACTTAAAATATCACGTTCTAATTTTTCACCGGGATGTTCAGCTGAAAAACCGATTGTGTTATTTAATTTGATAGTTCCTTTATTTGGTTTTCGAATGTAAAAACCACTACCATGAATAGCAAATAACAATCCATCATTAACCAGCAAATTAATAGCATTGCTGATGGTGTTTTTACTAGCATCATATTCTTTCATCAGCTGCCCACCAGTAGGCAGTTTTTTTGTTTCTTCAAATTCACCATTTTCAATTCGTTTCTTTAAATCAATGGAAATTGTTTCGTACTTTCTCATAATATCTCCCATCCTTATTTATAAAAATATCATTTAATTATTATTTTGTAAAGTGTTTGGTAACAATTTTGCATATATAGGACAAAAAAGAAACCCCTTACATTTTGTATTGACACTGGTATTAAAACGTTGTATTCTAAAAGTAGATAACAATAAAATTGTTTGGTAACAATCGCAAAAGATGTAGAAAAGGAGTGTGAATATTGATAATAAATAAATGTGTTAGTAGTTTGGGGAAATAAAGGGGATAAACGAATGAAATAGTGTTTATTTTGGAAAGGAAACTTTATTATGAAAAAGAGAGGTAAGATTGTTTCGTTATTAGTTATAGTGGCGATGTTTTTTAGTTATATTGTACCAATCAAGGCTCAAGGAAATTGGCAACAGCATTTAGATCAAACTATCTTGAAAGTGGGTTATACAGAGGTTTATAAAGATAATAAACCGGTAGTACCAAATGCTAATCTGACAATTACGATAACTGGAACGGGATTGAGTGGTAAAGAATATAACACAGTACTGATTGATGAAGAAGCAAGAGAAGTAGAAGCAACAAAGCAAAATGGGGTAATCAATGGTGACACTACTCAATTAGTGCTGCAAGTACCAGGAACATTGTCAGGGGGTCAATATCAAGTAAGAACAACGATTGATAGTGAAAGTGTTACAAATGGTCTAATTTTATTAAATAATGTTAATTTAAGCAGTAAGATCAGTACCAACGTTACTGGATATTCAGGAGTAACAGGCGATTTAATTGATGGTATTCAGTGGGCAATGTATACGCCCGTTACAAATAAGCCAACTAGAGAAAATCCAGGAATTTTTACATTTGATTATGGAGAGGATTTAATAGATGTGTATTCTTTAGATCTATATTCAACATATGGAAATGACCAAGGCCCTAAAGTTGCAGAAATATTATATTGGGATGATAGTAGTCAAACTTGGGAAAATATTTTAAATAATGGCAGTCGTGAATTTGAATTTAGGTGGGATAAGAATATTGAATGTGAGCCATTTCGAATTCAATTTGATCAAGTTTATTCAACTAATAAAATCATGTTAAAAACATTAGATTCATATACTAGTTGGGAAAATACGAATGATATTGTTGAAGTACAGGTATGGGGTTATAAATCTGGAGAGTTACCATCTATTCAAATAAGTTCTTCACAAGGAAATTATGGTGTGAAAAATATTGTACCAATGGTAATAAAAAATAAGAATAAATCTACTACAATAAATTTAGAGTTAGTCGATTTTAAATCTCATCAATCACTAGCAAGACCAGTCAAATATCAAGTTGAGATGAAAAATGGTAAATTAAATTATGAATTTGTAATTCCTAAGACAGTACCAGTGGGTACATATAGTATTCATGTTACTTGTGAGGGATTAGATCTTTATAGTGATGAGTATCGTATTTCGTTAGATCAAGATATAAATATTGAAAACTGTTCTAAATATTTAGATATTTCTTTGGTTAATGATCAAGCCTATAAAATTACAAGTATAACTGATGGTGACATAAAAAGCGGTTGGAGTAATAATGGGAATACGTCTTTATTGTTTGAAGTTAAACCTGAAAATAATAAGTTTGCCAATATTGCATTAAAGAAAATGAGAATTTATACGAGTAATAAAAACATTGAAACTGTTACCTTAAAAGGTATTGCGAATACTAATTATTATCGTAATGTTAATGTCAATGAAAATGGGATGATCAATGATTTAGCTGGTGATTTTAAACCAGACTGGAAAAGTGATAAAAATGGGGATTATTTTGAAGTTGATCCCGGTTATTTATCTTTGGGAAATATATTTATTTTAGAATTACAAAGTAATGAAAATATTGTAATCAATGAAATTGAAACAGAAGGTGTATATTTAAAAGATAATCTTTTATCAAATGCCCGAGTTTATCATAATGGTGAAAATATTGATGCAGCTGGAATGGTTGATAATAATGTAAGTAGTTATTATAAAACTACATATTCTGATAGTGATGAGTATATCTTAGATTTTTCACCACGGACAATTACAACTAATGAACTTGTTTATACGGCACATTTTCCTAATTCACAAGGTATTGGTAATTTGACTGTGGAAATTTGGGATGGTAATAGTTGGAAAAATGTTGATACATTTGATTTTAAACATAAAACCGATAATCAAATTAGAGAATCACAGCAGCTTATTTTTAATGAACTTACAACTAGTAAAATTCGCTTGATCGTAAATAAAGCTAATCTAGTTTGGGATAATTCCTATTTATTTACAGATTTAAATGCAATTGGAACAATAAATAATAATGCTCAGTACTATGCTGAAAGTATTGATACCAATATAGTTGTAAATCAAGGTGAAAGCAAATTTCCAATTCCTCATTTAAAAGGCTATGAGGTATCGATCAATAGTTCTGATCATGAGGAAATCATTGATTTAAATGGTAATATTAATGCACCTTTGACAGATACAAAAGTTAAAATAACATTAAAGGTTAGTAGTGAAGATGGTCAGGATGTTGGTATCACAGATGAGTTTGAAGTTGTTGTACCAAGAAGAGTTTTGCCCGGCAATAAATTGATTTCAACTATTGTTGATAATGAAACGATTTATAATAATCCGTCAATGGGATGGGTTCAATATTATGAATTCCAAGATACCGATGTTGATAAATATTGGGCTGAAATGGATGAATTATATGCTCAAGGTTTAAAGACAAATATTTTATATATTCGTAATCCTTGGAGCTGGTATGAACCATCAGAAGGAAATTATGCATGGAATGATCCTGATAGCAGGTTGAGTAAATTAATTAGTGGAGCAAGAGCGCGAGGAATTCAATTAGCTTTTAGGGTATTGGTGGATTCAAGTGATGCTTTTCAGCAGGCAACACCAGAATATGTATTTAAAGCAGGAGCAAGCTGGTATAAAACTGATCGAACTGATGATACGGCACCAGAAATCGATGCTAAAGATCCATATATTAATGATCCTGTTTTCTTAGAAAAATTAGATAAGTTTATTAAAGCATTTGGTGCAGAGTTTAATAATGATTTAGATATTGCTTTTATTGATGGTATGGGCTTTGGTAACTGGGGTGAAGCACATCACGTTAAATTTAGTACTGAGTGGGATGATAATGTTTATGATGCGGTTGAAAAAGTGATTAAAATATATGATAAATATTTCCCGGATGTTTTATTGGGAGCTCAAGAAGGACAACCAGAAAATTATGGGACTCAAGAAAATGATGAGATCATTAATACTGACAAACCTTATACTGGAGCATTTGACAAAGAATATGATTTTGTTGTTCGCCGTGATACATTTGGCTGGATGACGGATGCAATTAGAAATCAAACATTAGAATGGTTTAATCAAGGAATACCAGTTTTTGCAGAAAATTGTTATCATTCATTTAAAGTACGAGAATACTGGTATAATAATGCTGGTTATCCGACTTTGGATGGTATTTTACGTCAGGTCGTAGCTGATGCTTTGGCATGTCGAGCAAATACTCTAGATGCTCGGGTTGTAATGGACTGTCAGAAATGGCTAGAGAATGATCAACAAAACGGTTCTGGTTTATTGAATAAATTTGGTTTGAATGGTGGCTATCGCCTCGCTTTGACTAGTTTAGAAGTTCCTGAGCTTTTCACGACTGGGGAAGAAATAACGATTAAACAAGCGTGGCGTAATTTAGGGCTAGGCATGTTGCCGAATAAAAATAAACATTGGGATAATAAATATCATGTTGCTTTCGCATTATTGGACCCAAAAACAAATCAGGTTATTTATCAATATAATGAAGATACTGATAAAGTAAACCCGGGTGATTGGCTTTTCGAAGATGGAAATAATCATTATGAGACTACATTTAAATTGCCAAATAGTATTAAATCAGGTGAATACAAACTAGCAACAGCAATTGTTAATGATAAAAATAATAATCTTCCGGAAATTGCTTTAGCCCTTAAAGATGCGGAAGTGACAGAGCAGGGCTGGTATGTTTTAGATAGTATTAATGTAAAAAATATAAATGATTCAGATACAACATTTGGTATTTTTATTGAAGATACTGTAAATGGTAAAGTTATAGCTGATAGGTCAACTGTTAACGCTGGTGAAAGCGTTACTTTAAAAGTTGTTCCTGACCAAGGCTATGAACTTGATCAATTACTAATCAATGAAAAGGCAGTTGAAATTAAGGATAACTCATATATGATTAAAAATGTTACGGCTGATATTCGTGTAAGGGCCTCATTTAAAAAAGCTGGTGAAGTAACCGTAAAACCTGATGAGTCTAAGGATAGTTCAGTAGTAGCAACGGGAGATGAGGTTCAATTATTTGGATATATAGGAATGTTTATCGGAGCATTAGTTTTATTAGCTGAGTTGAAAAGGAAATTTAAACATCAGAGCTAAAATATAAAAGCAGGTAATTTACCTGCTTTTTCCACATATAATTATATTTACTAAAATAATAATCTTTTATTAGTAAATTAATTGACATGGTTTACGTGATTAACTATAATTGTTAGTGCATAGGATTGTTACTATTTGATTAGGCAAGACCTGGTTGTTTAAAGCGTTTATAAGCGTGATGAACAATCAGGTCTTTTATATTTATTTGGGAACTTTAACTAATCAAAATAGCTATTCTATACGGGAAAAGGAGGAAGTTATGAAAGGAAGATGGAATCAAAAATTATGTGCTGTAGCAACTGTTTCAATGTTGTTATCATCAGCACCAGTTGGGGTATTAGCACAAGAAAATGCAAGAATTACTCAGTCAGACCCCGAAGAAGTATATGTTGATATCATTGGAGATGGGCAAAGAACCACGCTATTTAATGAAAATTGGAAGTTTCATCGTGGTGATATAAATGATGCTCAAAACAAAGATTACAATGATTCAACTTGGGAAACGGTGAATTTGCCACATGACTATAGTATTGATCAAGATTTCACAACAAGCGGAGAAGCAGAGAGTGGTTTTTTACCAGGTGGCGTTGGCTGGTATCGAAAAACTTTTGTAGTACCTAAAAAATATCAAGAAAAACAATTGATGATTGAGTTTGATGGCGCTTATATGAATGCTGAAGTTTATTTAAATGGGACAAAATTAGGTGAGCATCCATATGGATATACTGCTTTTGCATTTGATTTGACTGAGGGCTTAATCTGCGATGGTGAGACTGAAAATGTTTTAGTAGTAAAAACTAATAATAAAATTCCAAGTAGTCGCTGGTACTCTGGAAGTGGGATTTATCGAGATGTAAAGTTAACAGTTACAGATAAGGTTCATGTTGGCTATAATGGAACTAAAATCATTGCTAAAGATTTAGAAAATACTAAGGACAATAATGTTAAAGTTGATGTTACAGCAACAATCGATAATGATAGCGATACAAATAAAACGATCACAGTTAAAAATACTTTATTGGATGCTCAAGGAAATGCCGCGGGTAGTACCGTCACTAATGAAGTTGAATTAGCAGCTAAAAGTACAAAAGATGTAAAACAGGAAGTGTCTGTTATTGCTCCTAAATTGTGGTCCACTGAGGATACAAATTTATATACAATGAAAACTGAAATCGTGGCGGATAATAAAGTTTTAGATACTTATGAAACTGAGTATGGTTTCCGCTATTTTGATTTTGATAATAATACAGGTTTTTCATTAAATGGTGAAAAAATAAAATTAAAAGGTGTTTGTCTGCACCATGATCAGGGTGCACTAGGAGCAGTTGCTAATCGTGATGCAATTGAACGGCAGGTCAAAATATTAAAAGAAATGGGATGCAATGCGATTCGTGTTACCCATAATCCTGCGGCATCAGTTTTATTAGAAGTATGTAATGAAAATGGAATGTTAGTTATTAATGAAGCATTTGATGGCTGGACCGAATATAAAAATGGAAATGTTAATGACTACACTTCACATTTTAATGAAGTAATTAGTACCGATAATCAAATTGTTAATGGAAAAGCTGGAATGAAGTGGGGCGAATTTGATGTTAAAGCAATGGTTGATGGTGCTAAAAATGATCCAAGTGTAATTATGTGGTCATTAGGTAATGAAATTGATGAAGGAGTATCAGGAAATACCTCACATTATTTAAATTTAGTTGATGATTTAATTAAATGGGTTCAAGAGGTTGATACAACTCGTCCAGTCACAAATGGTGATAATCGCAAAAATACTAATCCAAATGCGATGCTCAGCCAAATTAATCAAAAAATATATGAAGCTGGTGGCGTGGTTGGAATGAACTATGCAAATGGTGATCAAACTATAGCTATGCACAATACTTATAGCGATTGGCCACTATACGGTTCTGAAACGGCAAGTGCTGTCCATAGTCGTGGAGTTTATAATACTACGGGTAAAGATGATAATACTTTACAAATGTCAGAATATGATAATGATGAGGCAAAAGTTGGCTGGGGACATTCAGCAAGTGATGCCTGGCAATTTGTTATTAAGAATGATTTCAATGCTGGAGAGTTTGTGTGGACTGGTTTTGATTATATTGGTGAACCAACGCCATGGAATGGAACTGGAGCAGGAAGTGCAAGTGGTCAGGGAGCTAAACCTAAATCATCATATTTTGGAATTGTTGATACTGCAGGATTTGTAAAAGATACTTATTATTTATATAAAAGTATGTGGGACGAAGATACAACTACTTTGCATTTAATGTCAACATGGAACAATGATGAAATAGTCAAAAATAATAATGGTAAGGTCAAGGTCGATGTATTTACTAATGCTGCAAAAGTGGAGTTATATTTAAATGGGAATAAAGTGGGGGAGGATACAGCAACAACGCATACTACTGCTTTAGGATATAAGTATCAAACATTTTCAAATGGAGAATTTTACCCAAGCTTTAATGTAACCTGGGCTTCAGGAACGTTGAGTGCTAAAGCATATGACAAAAAAGGTAATTTAATTACAGAAACTGAAGGAAGAAGCAGTGTAACGACTAATACCAAAGCTGCAAAATTAGCGATAAGTGCTGATAAAAAGGAAATTTTAGCTGATGGCAGTAGTTTATCTTATCTTACTGTCGATGTTAAAGATATGAATGGAAATATTGTCGCTGGAGCTGATAATCGTATTAATTTCAAGATTGAAGGAAATGGTAAAATTGTTGGGGTTGATAATGGTAATGCAGCTGATACTGATAGTTATAAGGGAACTTCACGAAAAGCCTTTTCAGGAAAGGCATTAGTGATTGTTCAATCTACTAAAGATGAGGGATCATTTACATTTAGTGCCAGCAGTGATGGTTTAAGTGGTTCAAATATTTCTGTCAAGACGGTTAAAAATGCTGTTGAGGGTGATGCTTATCTGCAAAGTTACACAATTGCTAAAAATTTATATGTTAATGTTGGTGAAGAACCTGATCTGCCTGCAAAAGTTGTAGGAACATACAATAATGGGGAGACAAGAGACTTAACGATTAAATGGAATGAATATGATAAAGAATCATTAAATAAAATTGGTGAGTTCACAATAACAGGAAAACTTCAGGATAGTGAAGCTGTAGTAACTGTAACGGTTCATGTAATTGGTAATGTCGTAGCCATGGAAAACTATTCAACAGTAACTAGTGCAGGAATTACACCGGTATTACCACAAACGGTTCGAGGACTTTATGAAAATGGAAATTATAGTGAGGCTTTTCCGGTTAAATGGAATATTCCTGCTGATGCTTTTAAAAATGAAGGAATGGTAACAGTAAAAGGTACAGTCAATGTTCTAAATGAAGTAAAAGATGTTACAGCAACTGTTCGAGTAGCACCAAAATTAGCTGATTCACAGAATATTGCTTCAAAGAATTATCAAGATACACCATTATTTACAAATGGGAAAATGGTCAATGGTGTTCCAAGTGAACCAACAGCAACGCCAATCAATGATTCATTGAGTGAATTAAATGATGGGATTACTAATGAAAGTGGACGCGAAAGCGCACGGTGGACAAATTGGAGTTTAAGAAATGAAAATCCTCCGGTGGATACTTATGTACAATTAGAATGGCAAAAAGAATACTTGATGCAAAATATTAAACTGTGGCATTTTACGGATAATCAATTCAGTGTTTTACCAGGTGATAACAATGTCCGGTTTGAATATTATGATGTTCCAACAAATTCATGGCAAGAAATTGAGTCTTCGCACATTACACAAGTACCATATACATCTGGTGATACTCCATATGGATTTATTCACCCGATTACAACTAATAAATTACGCATATGGATGAAGTCACCGCAAGTTAATAAATGTATTGGTTTAACAGAAATAGAAGTATATGATTATATTTTACCAGTAACTGCAAATTCATCTGCAAATCTAGATGATTTAAAATTAGATGGGGTTAATATTAAAGAATTTAATGGTTATCGAGGGTATGATAAGCTTACTAAAACATATACTGTTGATTTGAAAACAGCTGATACCCCATCAGTTATAGCTCAAGGTAATAATAATGAAGCAATTACTGTTTTACCAGTATATAATAATGAAGTAAAGATCATTGTTAGAGCGGAAGATGGTAAAACGATAGAAAATTATACTATTAAATATATTATCTCGGTAAACAAAGAGTTTCTTGAAAACTATATTGAAAGCGATGAAATAAAGAAAGTTTTTGAAACAAGTGAAGAATATACAGTCCAATCGTATCAAGAATTTAAGGAAGCATATGATCAAGCAATAGTGATTTTGAAAGATGATCAGGCAACACAAAAACAAGTTGATGATAGTTATGAAAAATTACAAACTATGTATCAAGCTTTAGTTAAAAAGACTGAAGAAAAAGTTGATAAGAGTCAGTTAGAAGCACTTTTAGCTATTACTGATAAGATTACTGAAGATATTTTAAGTAATCTTGATGCTGATTTAGTTAAAGAGTTTAAGACCGCTTTACAAGCAGCACAAGATATTTATACTGGAAATGATGTAACTCAAGCTCAGGTAAATGCTGCTATTACACGGTTAAATGTGGCAATTGAAAATTTAAATATTCGTGATTTCAATAAGATTAAATTACAGGAGCTAGTTGAGCGGACTGAAAAATTATCTGCTAAAGATTATACAAGGGCTTCTTGGGAACGATTAGAAAAAGCTTTATCAGCAGCCAAAATTGTCTTAGCAGATGAAAAGGCGACACTGGCAGCTGTTGATGAAGCCAAAACGGTTTTACAAAATGCACTAGAACAATTAGAGAAAGTTGCGATTAGCGAAGAGTCTTCTCAAGGAGTAAAAACTGGTGATGCGGCTAATTTTGCTGGTATATTTGCATTAATGGTTTCAACTGCGAGTCTGGTTTTATGGATGAAAAGAAGAAAAGAAAATAATTAATAATAATAGAAGGATGTTTTAATATGACATCCTTTTTTGGAAATTTGACATTTTTATGATTATCGTATTCGTTGTATATTCTTACTAAGATTGTATAATATAAGTATAGAAAAAGGAGGCGTTTAAAAATGAGTATACCAATAATTATTGTACTTATAGTAGTGGCGTTAATTGTGATTTACTGCATAGTTGCATATAACACATTAACTAAATTAAAGAACCGGGTTAAAACTAACTGGGCACAAATTGATGTGGTATTAAAAAGGCGGGCTGATTTGATCCCGAACCTTGTTGAAACAGTCAAGGGGTATGCTAGTCACGAAAAGGAAACGTTAGAAAATGCAATAAAAGCAAGAAATACTTATGTGACTGCCAATAGTCCTCAAGATCAGCTTGCAGCTTCTGGTGAATTAAATCAGGCTTTAAGCCGATTAATGATGTTAGGTGAAGCTTATCCGGATTTAAAAGCTAATACTAATTTTATGGAATTACAAAAAGAATTGACAGCTACAGAAGATAAAATTACGTATGCACGACAATTTTATAATGATTCAGTAAATAAATATACCAATCAAACAGAAGTTTTCCCTTCAGTGCTTATTGCAAAAATATTTGGTTTTGGAACTTTTGATTATTTTGAGGTTCAAGAAACAGATAAAGAAGTACCAAAGGTTAAATTTTAAAATGAAACTTAAAAAATTATTTTTAGCACTCTCAATCTTTCTGGTTTCTTTGATGCCGTTACCTGTTTTGGCATCAGGGAATGACCTTCAAGCGGTTAATATGAACATTTATATTAATCAAGATGGTTCAGCAAAAGTTGAGGAAACTTGGAAGATGGATGCGATTGAAGGAACAGAAAACTACAAGGCATTTAATAATCTTTATGGGGCTACGATCAGTGATTTTTCTGTTGTCGATGAAAAAGGAACAAAATATCAATATGTTGATAATTGGGATATTGATGCTAGTCGTCAAGAGAAGAAAAATAAATGTGGGATCATTGAAAAGAGTGATGGTTATGAGTTATGTTATGGGATAGGTGATTATGGTCAACACACATATACGATGACTTATACGATTACTCCATTTGTTAATCAATATAGTGATGCTCAGGGGTTTAATTGGCAATTACTTAATCAGGAAATGAATCCTAAACCAGCTGAATTTGAAGCAACGATTAGTTCTGATTACAAGTTTTATGATCAAGATAGTGATATTTGGGGCTTTGGCTATGAAGGACAAGTTATTTTTGATGATCATGGAGCGATAATTATATCGAATCGTGATTTAAACAATAATCGTCGAGGCGATATTAATTATGTCAATATTTTAGTTAGAGTACCCGATGGAACTTTTAGCAATGTAATAACCAAAAATGAATCATTTGAAGCTGTTTTAGAAGATGCACGTGATGGCTCAAGTTATCAAGAAGATTCTAGTGATGGTTCAATATTTATGTTTATTGGTATTAGTGTTGCGGTACTTGCTGGGATAATTGCAGTAATTGTTGGAATTGTATCTAAAGCAAACAAAAATAAACAATTATATTTTAGTGACGGTAACAATGAAATTCCGACAATGGAACATGTTAATCCGTTCCGTGATATTCCTTGTCATAAAGATATCTACTATTTTTATTACGTTGCAACAAAAGCAGGGATTATCCAGCAAGATGATCGTTCAGGTATCTTGTGTGCTATGTTGTTAAAATGGATCAGAGATGGCTATGTGAATTTTACCATGGAACCGGGCACTGGCTGGTTTAAAAAAGATAAATATGAAATTGATTTCAGTGGTGAGATTCCAACAGAAAATATTTTAGAAGAAAAGATGTTAGGTTATTTTCGGGAAGCAAGTGGTGATAATCAAATCTTAGAGAATAAAGAATTTGAACGTTGGTGTAAACGGAATTATGAAGAAATCGAAGATTGGTTTAATGATTTGATTGAATTTGAAGAAAAAGAATTAAAAGAAAAGGGCTTAATGAAAAAGCAAACAACTTATAAAAAGTTCTTAGGAATAGATATTGCAAATGAAAAAGTAGTTTATGAACCATCATTTAGAGATGATATCATTTATACTAAGGGATTAAAACGCTTTTTATTAGACTTTAGTAGTATTGAAGAAAAAGAAGTAATTGAAGTAAAACTCTGGGAAGAATATTTAATGTTTGCTTCAATTCTTGGTATTGCTGACGAGGTAGAAAAACAAATTGGTAAACTCTGCCCAGAATTTAATCAATATTCAAATATTGATTACACTTATACGATGTTAGCAACGAGAACATTTATGTACGGTGGTGTTCGTAGTGCAGCTAATGCATATAGTGCAGCTCATAGTTCATCGTATAGCGGTGGCGGTGGTTTTAGTTCCTTTGGCGGAGGCGGAGGTGGTTTCTCCGGAGGCGGCGGAGGCGGAAGCCGATAAAATAAAGAAAACCTGGAAGAATGAAATGAATCTCCTAAGTTGTTGCTTCAACTTAGGAGGTTCGCTTCAAAACTCCAGGTTATTTTATTGTTGTGCTTCTAATTCAGCGATTTTATCAGCAAATTGAGGTAAGTGTTTTTTATGAGCAATCAACATTTCATCTAATAATGTTTTAGCAATTTGACCACTTGGAACTAATGGATTAATTGTAAATGCATGTAATGCTTTACCATAATCACCAGTAACGGCAGCTTCAATTGTAGTTTCTTCCATTGCTTTCATAATTTGAACCATTCCCCGAGCTGCAGGTTTTAATGTTCCCCAAGAAATTGGCATTGGTCCTGCTGCTGTAATGATAGCAGATACTTCAGCTACACTATCATATGGAAGATCAGTTAATGCCCCTTTGTTTTGTGTTGATACGACCATAGTTGTACGTTTATCATTATAGATTGAGTTGATTAATTCACAAGCAGCATCACTATAATAAGTACCACCACGTTTTGTCAATTGTTCTGGTTTATAATCTAAATTAGGATCTTTATATAATTCAAATAATTCAGCTTCTGTTCTTTTTACAACTTCAGCACGAGTACCATTTTCTTTGAAGTCGGCAATTTCATCTTCAAGCATATCATCAGTGATATAGTAGTAACGGTGATACATACATGGCAGATATCCTAAATCTTGGATTTGTTCTGCAACAAATGAAATATTTTTAATATTTGCTACTCCGGCATCAGCGGCACGTTTAGCGGCTTTTTCCTCTTCTTCCTTTGCACGTGTAGCATTAGCCCCAAATTTTCTTAAACCATCGTTTTCAACATATAGTTTTTGAATTGCTTTATCAGTTAATTCAGTTCCATCAACATCCCATACTCGATGCCAGTGAAAATGGTTTAATCCAGCGAATTTAAAGAATAATTCTTCTTCGTTTTTATCTAAAGCTTTCCCAACCATTTTACGGCAAGAGATAGGTACATTACATAAACCAACAACTTTATCCCATTTACCATATTTGATAACAGCTTCAGTAACCATTCCACTAGGATTAGTAAAGTTTACTAGCCAGGCATTTGGACATAGTCTTTTCATATCTTCAACGATTTCTAAGATAACAGGAACAGTTCTAAATGCTTTAAACATTCCTCCGGCACCATTTGTTTCTTGCCCAATAATCCCATGACTTAAGGGAATTCTTTCGTCTTTAATTCTTGCATCCAATAAGCCAACTCTAAATTGAGTAGTAACGAAATCAGCGTCTTTTAAAGCTTCTTCACGATCTAATGTTAAATGAATCGTCATAGGAACACCCGCAGCTTTTACCATTCTTTGTGCCATTGCTCCAACGATTTCTAACTTTTCTTTACCTTCTTCAATATCAACTAACCACAGTTCTTTGATAGGTAGTTCATCATATCTTTTAATAAATCCTTCAACTAATTCTGGAGTATATGAACTCCCGCCACCGATGGTAGCAATTTTTACAGGTCTTTTTGCCATTTGTAAATCTCCTTTGTTTTTTGTTACAAGGCTATTATAACGGCAAAAGAAAAGAAAGTGGTCTTTTTTCAGGTGATGAAAACCGCTTTCATTTTATGAAAATAATATAATAAGTTATCGTGCTTATGGTAATAATTAATATATTATTTTAATAACAGGTTGTATGGATTGATAGTTCCGGGAATTACTTGTAAATAATCATTTTTTAATAATTCATTGATTACATTGCATAATATATTAATATCGGTTTCTTCACCAGTACATTCAAGATAGAGACTTTGACTGCCACAAGCATCACGTAATTTGAGAATGTAGTCAAATTGGCGTTCTTTTAATAAATTATTGATGTCTTGGACTTGGAAAATTGAAATTGTTTTCATGTTTTTAACTCCTTTTGTTAAAATAATGTTATAATTTCATTATATAAAAGTCAAGGAGGATATATAATGGCTGCAACTGAAAAAGAAAAAGCAACCAAGCTGGCTCATGAGTTAGTCGCATACATAGAGAGTGAACAAAGTGATTTGAAGGCTAGTGATAATGAATTTGATGCTTTATGGCAAAGCATTTATGATGTTTGTATGCTAGTTCACTTTAACATTTTAGATGAACTCTTGAGTGAAGAGGAATATTTAGAAGGAGTTACTTGGCTAAAAGACTATCAACATCTCACTAAAGATTACCAAGATAAAGAATTGGAATTATGAAAGGATAAAGAATAATGAAAAATTATTTAATTGTTACCGATACAACAAGTGCGATGAACGGGGTTCAAGCGAAAGAATCTGGAATTGAGTTAGTCTCACTAAGTGTACTGATTGACGGGATCGAGTACAAAGACCAAATTGATATTTCAACGGAAGAATTATATAAAAAACTGGAAGCTGGATGTATCCCTACGACATCACAGCCAAATACTGGATATTTACATGAATTAATGGCGAATTGGAAAGCTAAAAATTATGAAGCTATTATCATTATCACCTGCAGTAGTGATTTAAGTGGAACTTGGAGTGGATTTAATCTTGTGAAAAATCAGTTAGAAATGAATAATATGTATATTTATGATAGCCGCCAAGTTGGTGCACCTGTCATGGATATGGCATTAGCGGCTAAACAGATGGCTGATAATGATCATGATGTAAATGAAATTTTTGAAATGTTAGAAATGAAAACTAAAAATAGTTTTTCTTTTTTAGCCCCATTTGATTTTAAGCAATTGGCGCGCTCGGGACGGTTATCGCCGGTAGCTGCTAAAATGGCATCAATCTTGAAAGTAAAAGCTTTACTTTATTTGAAGGAAGATGGTAGTTGTGTCGATAAATATGCGATGAGTAGGACAGAATCAAAAATTGTTAAAACTGTAATTGACAAATTTAAAAATGCTGGTGTTAATGCTAAGGATTATACATTATACATCTCTCATGCTGATAATGAAGAATCAGCGCTGAAAGCAAAACGATTATTACAAGATATTTTTGATAATATTGAGGTTATCGTAAACAAGTTACCAGCTGTATTGACTTGTCATGGCGGGATGAAATGTATATCTGTGCATTATATACATAAGATGTAATAGGTGAGAAAATGAAAGTTGTTGATATGCATTGTGATACCATCTTGCGGCTTTATGATGAAGGTGGCTGTTTATCAAAAAATGATTTTAATATTGATTTAAAGAAAATGGTTAAAGGTGATTATTTGTTGCAAAACTTTGCGATGTTTGTAAACTTAAGTGATCATCTTGATCCACTAACAAAGGCACAGCGATTAATTGATCTATATTATACAGAACTAGAAAAAAGTCCTGAGCTGATTAAACCAGTATATAGTTATGAAGATATTCTTAATAATCAAAAAAATGGTCTAATGTCAGCGATGCTTACATTGGAAGAAGGGGCAGTCGTAAATAATGATCTTGCAATCTTACGTAATTATTATCGTCTAGGCGTTAGGATGATTACTTTAACTTGGAATCATCCTAACGGAATAGGTTATCCTAATTTGATTAGTACTAAGGAATTTAAAGATTTATATCATTTAAATACAGAAGATGGATTAACTGATTTTGGGATTGCTTATGTCAAGGAAATGGAGCGGTTGGGAATCATTATTGATGTTTCACATTTGAGTGATGCGGGATTTTATGATGTATTAAAATATACGACAAAACCGTTTGTTGCATCACATAGTAATGCTCGTAGCGTTTGCGGAGTTGCTCGAAATATGTCTGATGATATGATCAAACAGTTAGCGAAACGTAATGGCGTCATGGGAATTAATTTTTGCGGAGATTTCTTAAAACCATCGAGTCATGGCGGGATGCGTTCATGTATTGAAGATATGGTTAAACATATTTTATATATTAAGGAACTGGTGGGGATAGATTATGTTGGCTTAGGTAGTGATTTTGATGGTATTGATCAAAACCTTGAATTAGCTGATGCTTCGATGATGCCCCAATTAGCTGCTGCACTGCAGGAAGCTGGCTTTAGTGAAAATGAAATTGAGAAAGTTTTTTATAAGAACGTTTTACGTGTTTATAGTCAAATTTTATAGAAACAGAAAAACGACAAGTGGGGAAATCACTTGTCGCTTTTATTATTAGTTATCAGGGAAAGGATACTAATAATACATGATATCAGGGAAGGATATCTTTATATATTGTTTGTAGTCATTATATTGAAGGGAAAATCGAATATTTCTTTTGACTACATTGTTAGTATATAACTAAACAATGGTGAAAATGTATATAGAATATCTTAAAATATGTGATAATTATTCGTTCGGATAGATATCGAGCTATTTTAAAATGGCGAAATATAGTGTATAATACACATAAGTGGAGGAATGAGGATGAAAAGCTTATTTTATCGTTTAATTATCTTTTTAGATACAGCTAGTGAAGCTGATACAAATTATAATATTGCCTGGTATATGGCTCATAATTTTTCGAAAGTGGCCAAAATGGGAATTAGTCAGCTTGCTAAAGAATGTTATGTATCCCCGGCAACGATTTCACGTTTTTGTCGTGCTTTAGGATATGAAAATTATGCTCATTTAAAACAAGAATGTTCTTCATTTGCTTCAGATAGCAAAAAGTTTAATAATTTAATTAATGTTCCTTTGGACATGATGAAAGATAAACCTCAAGAATGTACTAAATATTATAGTGATCAAGTATGTGATGCTATTTCAAAATTGTCACAGCGGTTAGACTGGAATGTGATTGATAAAGTTCTACAGGCTATTCATGATAGTGATTCAGTAGCTTTTTTTGGAACTCAGTTTTCTCATTCTGCAGCGTTGCATTTTCAAACTGATTTACTAATGCTGGAAAAGTTTACAATGGCATATATGGAAACAGAACGTCAGATTGATTGTGCGCGTTTGATGGATGAAAATAGTGTTGCAATTATTGTGACAGTAAATGGATTTTATGCACGGAGTAATTCGAAAGTTTTACAGTATTTAAAGAAATCAAAATGTAAGGTTGTTTTAATGACAAATAATCCAGGGATAGATATTGGAATAAACGTTAATTATACGATTGTATTAGGTGATAGCGAACAGCGAAAGATTGGTAAACATACGTTATTAACAGCAGTTGAATTGATGTCACTGCGATATTATTCTTTATATTATCCAGGAATTCAGGAAAAAATTATCTAAAAAGGTTTTAACCTTTTTTTATGGAAGGAAAAAGTTATGCGTGAGATTAAATGTGAAGATATTACAAAAACAGTAAAACAACTATGTATGGAAGCAGCTTGTAATTTACCCAGTGATGTGTTTAAGGCACTTAAAGATAAGACAGATACAGAACCATATCCCTTAGCTAAAAAGACTTTGGAAGTATTGATTGATAATGCTGATTTAGCTAAAGATAATATGATGCCGATTTGTCAAGATACTGGTATGGCTTTTGTGTATATTACAATTGGACAAGAAGTTCATGTGGATGGTGATTTAAAAGCTGCTATTAATGAAGGAGTGCGTCAAGGGTACGAGGAAGGTTATCTTCGTAAATCAGTAGTTGATGATCCATTATTTGAACGGATCAATACTAAAGATAATACCCCAGCAATTATTTATTTTGATCTTGTTTGTGGTGATGAATTTAAAATTGTTGTAGCTCCAAAAGGATTTGGGTCTGAAAACATGTCACAAATTAAAATGTTAAAACCAAGTGATGGATTGCAGGGAGTTAAAGATTTTGTAATGAAAGTGGTTAATGACGCTGGACCTAATGCTTGCCCGCCGATGGTGATTGGTGTAGGGATCGGAGGGTCATTTGACAAAGTTACGATGTTGTCAAAACAAGCAATGATGCGTGAAATTGGAACCCATCACGAAGATAGCCGATATGCTGCTTTAGAAACTGAATTATTAGAGATGATCAATGCTACAGGAATTGGACCAGCTGGTTATGGTGGAAAAACTACGGCTCTATCATTGAATATTGAGACTCATCCTACTCATATTGCTGGAATGCCTGTTGCAGTAAGTATTTGCTGCCATGTAGCGCGTCATAAGGAGGCTTCATTATGATTAAATTGACAACACCGCTTACCGTTGAAAAAATAAAACAATTACATGCTGGTGATGAAGTGTTACTAAGCGGAACTATCTATACGGGTCGTGATGCGGCTCATAAACGTTTGATGGCTTTGATTGAAGAAGGAAAGGAATTACCTTTTCATTTAGAGGATCAAGTAATTTTTTATGTGGGACCAACGCCAAGTAAACCTGGTAAAGTATTTGGGAGTGGAGGACCTACAACGTCTGGGAGAATGGATGCTTTTGCACCAACAATGATCAAGTTAGGATTACGTTCGATGATTGGTAAGGGATATCGTCAGCAGGCAGTTAAAGATGCAATCATTAAATATCATGGAGTGTATTTTGGTGCTATCGGTGGAGCCGGAGCGATGATGTCTAATTGCATTAAAGAATGTACAGTAATTGCTTTTGATGATCTTGGACCTGAAGCGATTCGACGTTTAGAAGTTGAGGATATGCCATTAGTAGTAGTGATTGATAGTAATGGTAACGATCAATATGAATTAGGGCGTAACGATTATTTAAGTACATGTAAATAAAGAGAAAGTATTAAAGAGGTAATATAATAATGTTTAAAAAGAAAAGAGATTATGGATATTACAGCAGTTATGGAACAAGTAGTCGAAGTCGCCTTAAGGTTGGACGCGTTGCTCTTGTTGGGGCTGTTGGGGTTGTCTTAGTTATTGGAATTGTTGTTGTGTTAAATTTGACACGGATTAAATTATTAATCAAGGGCTATTCATTTTCACAAGCAAGTGAAATTTTGTCATTAACAAAAGAACAAGAAAATGAAATTTTATCCCATGATAAACTTGATCATATTACTAATTGGATAGCAAATTCTAAAAAAGTTTCTTTATATGATGAATACGAAAAATATCTAGGCATGAATAAAAAGATGGAATATGCTGATGTTGTTACATATATTAATGGATTATTTAAAGAAGAAGTACCTAAACTAAAAAGTATGGGGTATAGTGAGAAAGTTATTTGGAATTTGATTAGTGATAAAGTATCAAAAGAAGATTTACAATATTTGATCGATCATAATTATACTGCCAAGGATTTAGAGCCTTATCGCAAAGTAAAAGGTTATCAAATTCAAAATCTTGAAGCGTATATCAACGCTTATAATAATTACAAAGACTATAATTATGCAGTATGTATTACTAACTATCCATTTTTGATTTCATCTAATGGTGAGCCTAAAGAAAGCTATACAATTACTAATCCTGATGATTTATTAGTTTTAGTAAAAAAAGGTTTCTATTTACCAGAAAGCTATGAACCTAAATTAGTAGATCCGGAAATTCCAGTAGCTCCAGATTGTCAAAATCCGAAAATGACTAAAGAAACATCAGATGCTTTAACTAAAATGTATGAAGCAGCTAAAAAAGAAGGGTTAGAATTAGTTGTTAATAGTGCGTATCGTTCATATCAGACACAAGTTGATACAATGGCTGATTTTGAAAGACGTTTTGGCGGGCAGTATGCAAATGAATATGTCGCTCAGCCTGGAGCAAGTGAACATCAAACTGGTTTAGGAATTGATTTAACTAGTCAAAGTGTTGTAGAAGGTAAAAAAATCACTTTTGGTGATACTGATGAATATAAATGGGTAATTAAAAATTGTGCTAAATACGGCTTTATTATCCGTTTTGAAAATGGTACTGACGGAATAACGGGAATTGCTCATGAGCCTTGGCATTTACGTTATGTTGGTAAAGATGTAGCAAAAAAAATCGTTGAAAAGGAATGGACTTTTGAAGAATATTGTTTATATAACAATGTAATGCCAAAAGTTACGAAAAAATAATCTAGGGGTTACCTCTAGATTATTTTAATGAGGTAAAGAAATGAAAACATTAATTACTACTTTAAATTCAAAATATATACATAAGTCTTTATCGTTAAGATTGCTTTATGTAGCTACTAAAGAATATCATGAGGTGGATTTTAAAGAATATACGATCAAAGAGGATCTTGATACAATTGCAAATGATATTATTGAACAAAAAGTACAGGTTGTGGCTTTTAGTGTCTATATTTGGAATGTTGATTTAATAAAAATATTGATAGATAAATTAAAAAAAATGGACCCACAATTAGTTATTGTAATTGGAGGACCGGAAGTAAGTTATGAAATTGATTATTTTCTAGATAACTTTAAAATTGACTATTTAATTAGTGGTGAAGGTGAGGTGGCTTTTAAAGAACTGTTAGATTGTTTAGAAACACAGCAGCCGATTAATATTCAAGGAATTAGCAGAAAAGATAAGCGAGATTATCAACAAACTAAGCCGGTTGATCTACAATATCTTGAAACACTTGAATCACCTTATTTATTAAAACGTGATCTTGCTGATATGGATAAGCGGATTCTTTATTTTGAAACAAGTCGCGGCTGTCCATATCAATGCCAGTACTGTTTATCTTCATTAGAAAAAGGATTACGCTTCTTTAGTTTAGATTATTTAAAAGCGCAATTATCATTATTGCTTGATAGTGGAGTTAAGACAATTAAGCTGCTAGATCGGAGCTTTAATGCTAAAACAGCTCATGCTTTGGCGATTTTAGAATTTATTTTTAAGCATTATCGACCAGGAATTCAATTTCAATTCGAAATTAATGGTGATGTACTAGATCAGCGAATTATTGATTATATTAATGATTATGCTCCAAGAGGATTATTACGATTTGAAATAGGAATTCAGTCAACATATGAGCCGACAAATGAAATCGTTAAAAGATATCAAAATTTTGAACGGTTAAGTGAAGTAATTAAACAGTTACAGCAAAATCATAAAATTGATTTTCATTTAGATTTGATTGCAGGTTTGCCTTTAGAAAACCTAGAGAGATTTGCCCGATCATTTGATGATGTTTTTGCTTTTTATCCAAAGGAACTGCAATTAGGTTTTTTAAAGTTATTGAGAGGAACAAGTCTTCGAAAAGAGGCAGAAAAATATGGGTATGTATATGATGAAAATCCACCCTATGAATTGCTTTATAGTAATGATTTAAGCCCTGAAGATATTGGGAAAATTCATTTGGCAGAAGAAATGTTAGAGAAATTCTGGAATAGTGGCAAGATGCCAATAACAATGAATACAGTGATAAGAACAGTCGCTTCACCTTTTTATTTTTTCTTAGACCTGGGCAATTATTATTTGAAACAACAATTTAAAATGTTTAAATTTCAAAATGATGAATTATTTAGTTATTTAGACGAATATTTAAATCGGCAGTATCAGGATTTATTGATTGAAGACTATTTACGGTTATCAAAAATAAAACCTAAACGCTGGTGGAAGGCCCGTTTAGATAAAAGCGAAGCACGTGAAACAATGCATTATTTGATAGAAAAATATGACTTAGACCAAGAAGAAGTCTTTAGATATGGGGTGGTTGAAAAGGTAACTGATGGCTACTTATTAGCGATTTATCAAAATTATCAGGTTAGTGTGAAAAAGTATTCTTGATAATGATAAACGGTTATATTACGTTAGATAACGTTTTCCTGTAATGGGAGAGCGTTTTATTTTATGATTATAAAAAGGGCTGGGTAAAGGAGTATATAACATGAATTAAAAATACAAATAAGATATACTTAATAGTGCATGGAGGGATATAGAATGATAGAAAATATTCGTAAGAGAGATGGGCGCCTAGTCGCATTTGAGTTAGATAAGATTGCAGGAGCTATATACAAAGCATTTGAAGCAAGTGGTGGTAAATATGAATTAAAAAATGCCATGAATATTGCTAAAACAGTTGAAACAAAGCTAGAAAAAAAGAAGAGTGAATTACCAACGGTAGAATTAGTTCAAGATACGGTTGAAGAAGTATTGATTGAACAAGGATATGTACGAGTGGCTAAAGCCTATATTTTATATCGCGCTAATCGTACGCGTGAAAGGGATATGAAGTCACGGCTAATGAAGACTTTTGAAGAGATTACTTTTGCTGATAGTAAAGATAGTGATCTAAAAAGAGAAAATGCTAACGTGAATGCAGATGCTCCGATGGGGACAATGCTGAAATATGGAGCTGAAGCAGCAAAACAGTTTAATGAGATGTTTGTATTAAATCCTAAACATGCACGTGCTCATATTAATGGGGATATACATATTCATGATATGGATTTTTTAACTTTAACCACAACTTGTTGTCAAATTGATTTAATTAAATTATTTGCAGGAGGATTTTCAACTGGCCATGGAGTTTTAAGAGAGCCAAATAGCATTAGTATCTATGCTGCTCTAGCTTGCATTGCTATCCAGTCAAACCAAAATGATCAACATGGAGGTCAGGCAATTCCTAATTTTGATTATAGTATGGCACCAGGTGTTGCAAAATCATACTTAAAGCATTTTTATCATAATTTAGCTAAAGCAATTACTTTATTAGTAAAATTAGATGGTGAAGATATTGCGACTAAAGTAAAGGGAGAAATGCGTTTAAAACCTACTTTAGATAAAAATGAGGCATTTGAAGAACAATTAAAAGAAACACTGAAAGCTAATAAAGTAGATAAATTTGTAGATGAAATCGTTGAATTTGCAATTACAAGCGCTTATGAAGAAACTGATCGAGAGACATATCAAGCGATGGAGGCGTTTATTCACAATCTTAATACTATGCATTCAAGAGCTGGAGCACAAGTACCGTTTAGTTCAATCAATTATGGTATGGATACTTCAAGTGAAGGGCGCATGGTAATGCGTAATATATTATTAGCAACAGAAGCTGGGCTAGGTCATGGTGAAACACCAATTTTTCCAATTCAAATATTTAGAGTAAAAGAAGGAATCAACTATAATGAAGGTGAGCCTAATTACGATCTTTTTAAATTAGCTTGTCGTACCTCTGCAAAACGTTTATTCCCTAATTTTTCATTTGTTGATGCTCCTTTCAATAAACAATATTATAAAGGAACGCCAGAAACTGAAATTGCTTATATGGGATGTCGAACACGAGTTATGGGAAATGTTTATGCACCGGACAAAGAAATTAGTTTTGGGCGTGGAAATTTAAGTTTTACTTCTATCAATTTACCAAGATTGGCAATTCGTTCTAAAGGAGATGTAAATGAGTTTTTTGATAAGCTTGATGGAATGTTAGATTTATGTATTGAGCAATTGTTAGAACGTTTTGAAATTCAATGTCGTCGTAAGGCTAAAAACTATCCTTTTTTAATGGAGCAGGGAGTTTGGCTTGATAGTGATGAATTAAAACCTGATGATGAAGTTCGTGAGGTTTTAAAACATGGAACTTTAACAGTCGGATTTATCGGATTAGCGGAAACATTAAAAGCTTTGATTGGGGTACATCATGGTGAAAGTGAAAAAGCTCAGATCTTAGGATTACAAATTGTTGCTCATATGCGCAAGGCAATGGATAAAGCAACTGAAAAATATAATTTGAATTTTAGTTTGATTGCTACTCCGGCAGAAGGACTTTCAGGTCGTTTTGTTAAAATGGATAAAAAACTTTTTGGAGAATTAGACGGGATTACTGATCGTGAATATTATACTAATAGTTTCCATATTCCTGTATATTATCCAATTAGTGCTTTTAAGAAAATAAAATTAGAAGGACCATATCATGAATTAACTAATGGTGGTCATATTAGTTATGTCGAGATGGATGGGGATCCGACTAAAAATATTGCTGCATTCGAAAAAATTGTTAGAGCAATGCATGATAATGGAATTGGTTATGGAGCAATCAATCATCCAGTTGATCGTGATCCAGTATGTGGTTATAATGGAATTATTGATGATGTTTGCCCGTTATGTGGAAGAAGCGAGGAAGAACATCATGGTTTTGAACGAATCCGGCGAATCACTGGTTATTTAGTAGGAACATTAGATCGTTTTAATGATGGGAAAAAGGCTGAAGAAAGTGATCGTGTAAAACACGAAACCAAGGAATGAATAATTAATGGAAATTAGATTATTTGGTACGGTTAATGATTCTATTGTTGATGGGCCGGGCTTAAGATATGCGATTTTTACCCAAGGTTGTTTTCATAATTGTTTAGGCTGCCACAATCCTAAAAGCCATGATATTAATGGCGGGTATATTAGAGATACTAGTGAAATAATTAATGAAATTGATGAAAATCCTTTATTAGATGGAATCACGTTATCAGGTGGTGAACCAATGTTACAAATCGAGCCTTTAAAAGAACTTTGTAAAGCTGCTCGACTTAGAAAACTAAATATTGTTATTTATAGTGGTTTTACATTCGAACAAATTATGGATGATCCTAATAAAAAAGCATTATTGGAACTTTGTGATATGCTAATCGATGGCAAATTTGAATTAGATAAAAAAAGTTTAGCTTTACTTTATCGTGGTTCATCTAATCAAAGATTGATTAATATTCAACAATCTCTAAGCCAAGGAGAGGTAGTTGAATATTTGGCTGATGAGAATAATGAAATTAAGATTTAAGGAAGCACAGCTTCCTTTTTTGTTTTAAAGATTGGTGATTAGTTTATAAAGCAAATAAAAAGGCACTATGCAAGTGTGCCTTTAGACTATACTTATTTAATTAATAAGTTAGCTTGTAACCAAGCTCTCTCTTCATTTGTTAAAAATGGTGCAACATGATCAAATACTAATTGTTGATAATCATTGATTTGTTTGATTTCATGATTAGATAATAATTCAAGATCTAAACCATCTAAATCAAATGGAACCATTGTAATTGGTTCAAATTTTAAGAACTGACCATATTCATTAGTTTCGACTTCAACACATAACAATTCATTTTCATGACGAACACCATGACTATTTTCGATATAAATACCAGGTTCATCTGTTGTGATCATTCCTGGTTCAAAAGCACACATTTTAGCAAATCCTGGACGATCATGGGGTCTGAATCCATTTGGTCCTTCATGGACGTTTAAGAAGTGACCAACTCCATGTCCTGTTCCGCAGCGATAATCAAGATTGTATTCATAAACTATACCACGTGCTAATAAATCTAGGTTTGGACCAGTTGTTCCCGCTAAGAAATGAGCTGCTTGTAGTCTAAACATTGCTTTTAAAGCCACGGTAAAATCACGTCTTTCAATATCACTGATAGGACCTAAAACAAAGGTTCTTGTTGTATCGATCGTTCCATCTAAATATTGACCACCAGAATCGATTAATAGCATTCCCTCATTAGTTACTTTTGCACAATTTCTAGGTTCTGCTTTGTAGTGCATCAAAGCAGCGTTAGCTTTGTATCCGCAAATAGTATCAAAACTTAGATCAAAAAATTCATTTTGTTCTTTTCTAAATGCTGCTAATTTATCAGAGATGGTAACTTCATCTAATTCGATTTTTCCAACGTTGTTTTTTAACCAATACATGAATTTAGTCATAGCGACACCATCTTTGATATGGGCATTTTTGGTTGCTTTGATTTCAGTTTCATTTTTTATCGCTTTAAAATGTTGAGTTGGATTAGGTGCTGTTTTTATTTCACAATTTAGATTATTGAAGATTTGATAATTAACAATTTGATCATCTAATAAGACTTTTCCAGTTAGTTTTTTAACATCTTCATAAATATCATTATAAGCTCTGATGATAATACTATCCCTTTTTAAAATAGCTTCAGTTTTAACATCAACGACGTTATCTTGAACATATAGAATAGCATTATCTTGATTAATCAAAGCATAAGATAGTACGACGGGATTACAATCTACATCGTTACCACGAATGTTAAATAACCAGACAATATCATCTAAGCTAGTAATAATATGGTGTTGGCAATCTCCCATGGCACTGCGCAAACGTGCAAGTTTTGAAGCACGTGATTCACCGCAATATTCTTCATCATAAATAAAAGCTGGCTCATGAGAGATGCTAGGGCGTTCACTCCAAACTTCATCAACTAAGTCAACATCTGTAATTAGTTTATTACTTAAACGAGCAACTTCTTGATATGACATTACTCGTCCATCAAAACCAACAGTCTTATCAGTGTTTTGATCAAGATATTCTTTGATTGTTGGAACCCCAGGCATAGCCATTTTCATTAAAATAATGCCACTTCCAGCTAATTGTTGTTCTGCTTGGATAAAATAACGCCCGTCAGTCCATAAACGTGCTTCATCTAGACTGATTACTAATGTTCCAGCAGAACCGGTAAATCCTGATAAGAATTTACGTCCTCTAAAATATTCACCAACATATTCACTTTGATGAAAATCACTAGTTGGAATGATATAAATATCAATTCCATTTTCTTTCATTAATGTTTGCATTTTTGCAATATTTTCTTTTATCATATTCATAACCTCACTAACAATACTTTATCACAACTGATTAGCTCCCTCAATGAATATAAAAAAAATAAAAAAAAAACTTACACAAATAAATTTTTTATGCTAGGATAGCATTGCATTAAAAGAATATTACTAAATAATGGTAGTGATGATTAAGTCAGCTGACAAAGATTGTAGCGAAAGTTATGGTTTTGTTAACTGGCTTTTTTATGTTAAAAGGAGGAAAAATTAATGCCAACAAATAGAAAAGAAAGTTTAGTTTTTACAATGTTTATGTGTGCCTTTATGGTTTTTTGGATGAGTGTCTATAATGTCAGTTTACACTTCGGCTTTTCAAGCGAAGCAATCAAAGAAGCATGGTTGGGATTCCCATTAGCCTATTTATTTGCGATTTTATGTGATTGGGTAATAATATCTAAGTTTGCTAAAAGTTTAGCTTTTAAAGTTGTAAATCCTAAAAGTAAACCACTTATTAAGATTATTATGATCTCATTTTTTATGGTCTGTGGCATGGTTATTTTAATGTCTTTATACGGTGCAGTTGAACAGGCTGGAATCAGTGAACAGACTTTAATGGTGTGGTTGACAAATATTCCAAAAAATTTTATTGCAGCTTTACCACTACAACTGTTAATTGCAGGACCTTTTATTCGAAGCGTTTTCAAAATCTTGTTTACTAGACAAATCGCATAGATTGTCTAGTGATTTTATCAAACTTAGCGCTATAATTATCATGTTAAAAAAGCATGATAATTATTTTTCACGAAAAAAATATAAGTCTTTAAAAAGTTTGTTAAATCGTTGTAAACCCTTGTCAGACTAGGGATACAGCGAAAATGACTATTTTTTTCAATTGATAGATTATTATCGTTGCATTTTTAAAATATAGGAGTATACTTATCTCAGGCAAAGGGGGCTTATACTATGGATGATGTAATTCAAAGGTTAGTAGAAATAGACCGTAAATGTGTCGAACGTGTTGAAGCTGCAAAAGCTAAGAAATTAGATGCGCAAACCAACATGAATGAAAAAAGAAAAGAGATATATGATGGTTTTGTCACCGAACAAAACAAAAAGATTGAGGCGCATAAAGCTGAATTAATGAATAAAAACAAAGAAGAAGCAAAGCAGCTTGATCAAGATTATAATGATACTGTAGCTAATTTAGAGAATCTTTATAATCAAAATAAGGACAAATGGATCAATCAGATTGTCGAAAGATGTTTAAAGTAAGAAGGTGAAGGTATGGCTTTATCGTCAAATGCACTATGTGCTAAGGCTAAAGCGATGTATGGATACCGCATTGGTGAGGAAGGTTATAGTGATCTATGCCGGAAACAGTCACTTAGTGAGATGGTAACATACTTAAAATCGCAAACAAAGTATAGTGGTGTTTTAGAAGATATTAATGTCCGTAACGTTCACCGTCGCCAAGTAGAGGCTGCTTTAAATAAAGAATACTTTGAACGTTGTGCGAGATTAATGAAGTATGCACCAAAAAAGAATCAAGATTTCTATAGCCAAGAGGTCATTGGAATTGAGGTTCAATTGATTGTTGATAAGGTTGTCAGTATTAAAGAAAAAGATCAAGCGAGTTTTTCTTTGGAGATACCTGATTATTTAGCAAGCAAAATGAGTTTCAATATTTATGGATTGATCAATGTTGATAACTATAAGGATCTAGTAACATATTTAAGAGATACTAGGTATTATAAAATATTAGCTGATTTTGATTTTACAGCACCGATTGATATTAATGCTTTAGAACGTCAGATGAAATCACTATTTTATAGTACTTATGTGGCTGCCATTAAAAAGAATTTTAAGGGTAAAGAACAAAAAGAATTATTAGATATTTTATCGACATCGATTGAGTTGATCAATATTACGAAGATCTATCGATTCAAAAAATATTTTAAAGAATCGAATGAAACAATTAAAAATTCTTTATATTTAGAGCATTGTCGAATGTCTTCATCAATGTTGGATACATTAATTGAAGCTCGTAGTGCAAAAGAATTGATGGAATTATTAGCTAATTCTAAATATAAGCTGTATTTAGGTGATAAAGACTATGCTTATATCGAATATTATGTTGAAGAAGTTAGATATAATATCGCTAAAAGATATATGCGTTTTTCTAGTAACGCACCGTTAGTATATTTAACATATTCAATCTTACAAAAGGTAGAGGTTGATAATCTAAAACATATTATTGAGGGAATTAGATATGGACGAGATGCATCTAGTATTGAAGAGATGCTGATCTTTGCATAGGAGGGATTAATGAATGGCTATTATAAAAACACATTTCTTTAATATTTCCTTTGAACATAAAGATTTGATGAAAATGCTAATTAAGATGACCGAGTATCAAGATGAAATGTTTCCTCAAGATTCTAAAAAAATAGCAAATAATGTTAAAGGGGTATCAGTTATGGATGAAGCTAATCCGTATAATGAACCACTAGATAACATTTATCACATCTTAAATCGTTTAAATCTTGAAAGTAATGTTCAAGATAATGAATTTAAAGAAATCAACTTGCATAATGCAAATAAATTAATAGATGATATTAATGATAAAATTGATAATATTGTCAAAATTAAAGAAGATATTACAAAAGAAAAAGAAGAAAATGATGAAGCAATCATTTTGTTGAAAAATCTAGAAGAATCAAAAATAAGTGTTGATGATGTTAAGAATACTAAATATATTACCTGTCGATTTGGAAAGATTCCTGTGAATGAATTTACAAAAATTCAATATTATCGTGATTATGAATTTATTTTTAGGGAATTGAATCGTTCTAAACAATATGTTTGGATCGTTTATGCTGGACTTACAAGCAGTATTTCTGAAATTGATAATGCATTTTCATCAATGTCATTTGAGCCAATTAGCTTACCGGAGTTTGCTCATGGTAAAGTTCATGAAGCAATTGACGAATTAACTGAAGAGTCAACAGCTATGGAACAATATATTGCTAAAATGGATTCTAAACTAGAGGATATAAAAAAGGAATATAAAGAAGAGGTTTTAGAAACATTTACAAGATTATATAACTTAAAAAGACTATTTGATAAATGTCGTTATGTTGTG
This sequence comes from Erysipelatoclostridium sp. MSK.23.31, assembly GCF_019125875.1. NCBI lineage: Bacteria > Bacillati > Bacillota > Erysipelotrichia > Erysipelotrichales > Coprobacillaceae > Thomasclavelia > Erysipelatoclostridium sp. MSK.23.31. Next base: position 65,072 of record NZ_JAHOCB010000012.1, read on the forward strand.
GACTTTTCACAAAAAGCTTCGATCTACACTTTCAGTAGTTTTGATTTAAAAGAAGCTGAAGCAAAATTTGATGATATTGATAGTGTAAAAGTTATGGAACTACCAGTTAATATCTATGAAAATAGAAATATTGTGGCACCAGTATTAGTAAGAAATAATAGTTTAATGCAACCGTTTGAAAATGTCTTGAGTGTAACACTTGGTGACACTTTTGATCCAACGACGATAGTTGCTTTATTAACGATGCTTATCGGTGCTGTTTGTGTTGGTGATATTGGTGTTGGAGCTTTATTAATTGTATTAGGGTTCTTATTTACAATTAAAAAACCTAATAATTTTGGTGGTATGTTAAAACGTTTAGGAGCTGCTGTTTTAATTGGTGGTTTATTTTATGGAACGGCGTTTTATCGAATTGAATTGTACCAGCCGTTAGCAAGTTTACCATTACATGTTATTCATACTTTCTTATTTGGATTCAGTCTTTGGATCATTGCGATGGTGATTTTAATTATTGTGAAAAAAGTTACGCGAAAATCAATCAAGATATAGAGGAGGGATATAATGGCGATTTCAAGATTAAACTTAGTTAGTATTAATTTTGATAAGTATCGTTACAATGAAGTTTTATTAAAGCTTTTTAGCCATGATGACTTTCATCCTGAGTTGGCCTCTAAGTTTATTGATAGTGTAACGGGACTAAGTGTTTACAATCAAGATAATCTTTATGAAGAAATCTTGGTGCGATTGAATGATGCATCAAATAAGTATCATTTTAAGCTAGAAGAAGTGCCAGTTGAAACTAATCAAATCAATGTGCTGCGGGTAAAAGAATATTTAGATGATCTACTGCTTGATGTTGAGCGAATTGATGCTGTAAAAGTACAATTAGATCGGATGATTATTGAAAATCAGGAAGCAATCATTCAGTTACAACATGTTGCTGATATTGATGTTGATTTTGATGATTTGTTTAGCTGTAAATATCTTCAGGTTAGATTTGGAAAAATTCCAGTAAATAATGTTTCTAAATTAGATTATTATGAATCATTACCATTTGTCTTTAAAGCATTTCACAATGATAATCAATATACTTGGTGTATGTATATTACAACGCCTGGTGATGCACCAGAAGTTGATAATATTTTCTCATCATTGTATTTTGAACGGATTCATATTCCGGCCTTTGTTCACGGTTCACCAGAACTTGCTATTGGTGAGATTCAAGAAGAAGCTGATGTTGCTAAAGAACAAAGTGAAAAATTAAAAGAGCGAATTGATAAAATGTTTGCTAATGACCGTGATAAGTTGAATGAAATCTATACGATTGCAAAACATTTAAATGATGTCTTTATCATGCAAAAATATGTTGTTGTAATCGGTGATAAACTTTCTGTCAATGGTTTTGTTCCAACACGTAGTGTTAAAAAATTCAAAGAAGATTTTGAAACATTAGAGAAAGTAACAGTTGATATTAAACCAGCTAATAGTGATGTTCGTTTATCGCCACCAACATTGCTTAAAAATAATTGGTTTTCACGGCCGTTTAGAATGTTCGTCGAAATGTATGGGGTACCTAAATATAATGATGCGGATCCAACTTTATTAGTGGCATTATCATATACCTTGTTATTCGGAATTATGTTTGGTGACGTAGGACAAGGGGTTATTTTATCACTTGTTGGATTTGTGGCTTATAAAAAGTTTGGTTTACAATTAGGTGCGGTTGGAGTCCGTTTAGGAATTTCCAGTATGCTTTTTGGGGTTGTCTTTGGTTCGGTATTTGGAAATGAGGAAATTTTGATTCCGTTATTCAATGCAATGTCGCCAGACAACACGATGACATTATTGATCGCTGCGATTTGTTTAGGAATAATTTTAATTATTATTTCGATGGCGTTTAATGTTATTTTGAGTTTTAAAAAGAAGAATTTTGGAGAAGCAGTGCTAAGTCAAAATGGAATTTGTGGATTAGTCTTTTATATTTCTATTTTGGGATTAGTTATAAATATGTTTTTAGGATTAGGATTTGTTAATGTTATTTATGTAGTTGGATTGATTGCATTACCACTATTTCTAATTTTCCTAAAGGAACCACTAATTAGAAAATTTGAAGAACATGAAGCAATGTTCCCAAATGGTTTTGGTGCGTTCTTTGTTGAAGGATTCTTCGAATTATTCGAAGTAGTCTTATCTTTCATCACTAACACAATGTCATTTTTACGGGTTGGAGGATTTGTTTTATCACATGCCGGAATGATGTTGGTTGTATATACATTGGCTGAAATGGTCGGTGGCGTTGGTGAGCTAGCCGTTATAATTTTTGGTAACATTTTTGTAATGTGCTTAGAAGGATTAATTGTCGGAATTCAAGTTTTACGGTTAGAGTTCTACGAAATGTTTAGTAGATACTACGAAGGAAACGGAATTTCATTTAAAACTATTAAAGAGGATTAAAAATCGAGGAGGAAGTCATTATGACAGTTTTAGAATTTATTTTACCAGCATTAGTAGTTATCTTATTATCATTACCATTAATTAAAGTATTCACAGGAAAAGTAAGCGTAAAAAGCGCTAAAATTAGATTAGCAACTCATGTTGCTGGATTTGCTGGAGCAGTATGTTTAGCATTATATTTGGCTGCTGTAACTAACGGTGTATACGCTGAAGAAACAGCTGTAATTACTGGAACAATTGCTCAAGGTTTAGGTTTCGTAGCTGCTGCTTTAGCTACTGGTTTATCAGCTTTAGGAGCTGGGATCGCTGTTGCTGCTGCTGCTCCTGCGGCTATCGGAGCATTTTCTGAAAATGAAAAGAACTTTGGTAAATCATTAATTTTCGTAGCCTTAGGTGAAGGGGTTGCTATTTACGGGTTATTAATTTCTATCTTAATTATCAACAAAATCTAATTGAAAGAATGTGATCATTATGCGATTTTATTGTATAAGTGATAACGTCGATACCCAAGTAGGACTTAGATTAGTAGGAATTGAAGGCCAAGTAGTTCATAAAAGAAGAGAGTTTCTTGAATTACTAGAAACAAAATTAAAAGATGATTCGATCGGAATCATCTTGATCACTACTAACTTAATTGAACTTGCGCCTGATGTTATCTCAGAAATCAAGTTAAAACAACAAAAACCATTGCTTGTTGAAATACCAGACCGTCATGGTGAATCAAAAATTGGTGAAACGATTGACAAATATGTTTCAGAAGCAATTGGTGTGAAGTTATAGAAGGGGAATGCTATGGAAAAGAAAGAACAAGTATTTCTTTATATGAAAGAAGAGATTGAAAGATTAGCAAATCTTGAAGAAGAAAAAATCTTAGATGAAGCAAAGCGTCTTGAAGAAGAAGCATACAACCAAATTAAAGCTGAAGCTAAGAAAGATGCCGAAGCATTACTTGCTAAAGAGTTAGTAGAAATTTCTTCAAATGCTAGTGTTGAAGCTTCTTCATCACAAGAAGAAAAGACTAAGAAGTTAGTTGAAAAAAGAGATGAATATGTAGCTAATATCTTTAGTGAAGCTAAAGATAAATTAGTTGCTTTTGCAAATAGCAAAGATTATCAGGCGTATCTAGTTAAACATATGGAAGAAATTGGGAAATTATATCCAATGAGTGATTCAACTCTTGAACTTAGAGAAGCTGATATGAAATATAAAGATGAATTGATTAAAGCTTATGGTACAGCTTTAGAAGTAGAAGTAAGTGATAAGATTACGATTGGTGGATTTATTGTTAAAAATAAAGCTACTAATGTCGTTGTTGATGAATCATTAGACTTTGCTTTAGAAAACCAAAAGGATTGGTTCTATAAAACATCAGGATTAATGATTAAATAGACAGGGGGTTAATATATGAACAATAATGTAATTTATTCTATTAACGGACCCGTTGTAAAAGTAAAAGATACAGTGTCTTTTTCCATGTTGGAAATGGTATATGTAGGTAATGATTCATTAATGGGTGAGGTAATTTCAATTTCTAAAGAATTTACTACCATCCAAGTATATGAAACTACTACTGGTCTTAAGCCAGGTGAACCAGTTGTTTCAACTGGTTCGCCAATCTGTGCAACGTTAGGCCCAGGAATTTTAAGAAATATCTTTGACGGGATTGAACGTCCACTAAAAGCCCTTGAAAAAGAATCAGGAGCATTTATCCAAGCCGGAAGCAATGTTGATTCTTTAGATATTGCTAAAAAGTGGAATGTTACAATGACTGTTAAAGTTGGCGATGAAGTCAAAGGTGGAACTATTTATGCAACAACACCTGAAACTGATTTAATCGTTCATAAATGTATGGTTAGTCCATTGATTAGTGGTAAAGTGGTTGAAGTGGTTGAAGATGGTCAATATACAATCAATGATGTGGTCATGAAAATTGAAGATGCTCATGGTAAGATCATTGAATGTACATTATGCCAAAAATGGCCAATTAAACAATCACGCCCAGTCACAAAACGATTACCAATTGGAACACCTCTAGTAACTGGTCAACGGGTTATCGATACGCTGTTCCCGATTGCTAAAGGAGGAACAGCTGCTATTCCAGGTGGTTTCGGTACAGGTAAAACAATGACCCAACACCAAATTGCTAAATGGTGCGATGCAGACATTATCGTTTATGTTGGGTGCGGTGAACGTGGAAATGAAATGACTCAAGTTCTTGAAGAATTTAGTGAATTGATCGACCCTAAGAGTGGTAAACCACTTACTGACCGTACGGTTTTAATTGCCAATACATCAAACATGCCAGTTGCGGCACGTGAAGCAAGTATTTATACTGGAGTTACTTTAGCAGAATATTATCGTGATATGGGTTATCATGTTGCTATTATGGCTGATTCAACATCTCGTTGGGCTGAAGCACTTCGTGAAATTTCTGGTCGTCTAGAAGAAATGCCTGCTGAAGAAGGGTTCCCAGCTTATTTACCATCTCGTTTATCACAATTCTATGAACGGGCTGGATATATGGAAACATTAAATGGACAAGAAGGTTCAGTATCAATTATCGGAGCAGTCTCACCTCAAGGGGCAGACTTCTCAGAACCAGTTACTCAAAATACTAAACGTTTCGTACGTTGTTTCTGGGCATTAGACAAAGCTCTAGCTTATGCTCGTCACTATTTTGCAATTAACTGGACACAAAGTTATAGTGATTATGTCTATGATCTTGAAAAGTGGTATAGTAAAAATGTTGGGCCTAAATTTGTAAGTGATCGTCAAGAAATTGCTTATATCTTAGCAGAAGAAGCAAAATTGAACGAAATTGTTCAATTAATGGGTCCTGATGTATTGCCAGAAGATCAAAAATTAATTATTGAGGTTGCAAAGGTAGTTCGAGTTGGATATTTGCAACAAAATGCGTTCCATAAAGATGACACTTATGTACCAATGGAAAAACAATTAAAAATGATGGAAGTAATTTTATATTTAAATAAACGTTGTAAAGAAGCGGTAAATCAAGGTAAAGTCGTAAGACGTATCGTAGATACTGGAATCTTTGATCAAGTTATTAAAATGAAATATGATATTCCAAATGATAATATTGCAAAATTAGATACTTATTATCATGATATTGATGAAGCAATCAAATCTGTAGCGTAGGAGGAAAATGATTATGTCATTACAATATGTAGGCTTAAATGAAATAAATGGGCCATTAGTCGTTTTAGACCACGTTAAGGGTGCTTCATACGATGAAATGGTTGATATTCAACTAAAAGATGGAACAACTCGAGCTGGTCGAATTGTTCAAATCGAAGGTGAAAAAGTTGTTGTTCAAGTATTTGAGGGAACAAATGGCTTGTCACTTGAAAATACAAAAACAAGGTTATTAGGTAAACCGATGGAATTACCAGTTTCTAAAGAAATTCTTGGAAGAATTTTCTCTGGTGCTGGTCGCCCAATTGATGGTTTAGGTGAAGTATATGCTGAAGCTGAAATGGATATCAATGGATTGCCATTAAACCCTGTATCACGGGTATATCCACGTAACTATATTAATACTGGAATTTCTTCAATTGACTGTTTAACGACATTGATTCGTGGACAGAAACTACCAATTTTCTCAGTATCTGGTTTACCACATGACCGTTTAGCAGTTCAAATTGTAAAACAAGCGAAAATTGCTGATGAGGCGGGTAAAGGATTTGCTGTTGTTTTTGCAGCTATGGGGGTAACTAATGACGTAGCTGAATACTTTAAACGTAGTTTTAAAGAAGCTGGGGTTATGGAAAGAGTAGTCATGTTCTTAAATCTTTCAAATGATCCAATTATTGAACGTATTTTAACGCCACGTTGTGCTTTAACGGCTGCTGAATACTTAGCATTTAAACAAAATATGCATGTTTTAGTAATTTATACCGATGTTACTTCTTATTGTGAAGCTTTACGTGAATTTTCTTCAAGTAAGGGTGAAATTCCTGGTCGTAAAGGATATCCTGGATATCTATATTCTGACTTGGCTTCATTATATGAAAGAGCAGGAATCATCAAAGATGCTGAAGGTTCAGTAACCCAAATTCCAATTCTAACAATGCCTAATAATGATATTACTCATCCAGTACCTGACTTAACAGGATATATTACTGAAGGGCAAATCACTTTAGATGTTGATTTAAACTCAGCTGGAGTTTATCCTCCAGTAGGAGTATTACCTTCATTAAGTCGTTTAATGAAAGATGGAATCGGTGAAGGGTTTACTCGTGCAGATCATCAAGATATTGCAAACCAATTATTTGCATGCTATGCCCATGTTCAAGATGTTCGTTCATTGACATCAGTTATTGGTGAAGATGAATTATCAGATATGGATAAAAAATACATTAGCTTTGGTCGTTTATTTGAAGAATACTTTATTAACCAAGGTTTTGATACTAACCGTAGTATTGAAGAAACATTAGATTTAGGATGGGATCTAGTTTCAGTTCTTCCTCGTGAGGCCTTAGACCGTTTAGATAATGCTCTGTTAGATCAATACTATAATCATGAAAAAGCGGTTGAACGCTTTAACATTAAAGAAAAGAAGATTATTAAAGAATTACAAGAAGAAGGTGAATAATCATGGCCTTGAAAGTAGTTCCAACTAAAGGTAATCTAATTGCAATGAAAAAATCATTGCAATTAGCGAACCTTGGATATAATCTAATGGATCAAAAACGTAACGTTTTAATCAAAGAAATGATGACTTTATTAGATGATGTAAAACTTATTCGTGATCAAATTACTTCTTCATATCAAGAAGCATATGATGCACTTCAAGAGGCTAATATTTCAATGGGGTTAATTACAGATATTGTTAATAGTACACCTGAGGATTATGGGATTTCAATTGCTTATCGAAGTGTTATGGGGGTTGAGATTCCTAAGATTGCTTATGATAAACAACCCTTAAAGATGACTTATGATATTGAACGTTCAAATTCAAAAGTCGATTATGCTTATAATTGTTTTTACAACGTAAAACAATTAACAGTTTTATTAGCAGAGGTAGAAAATAGTGTTTATCGTTTAGCTAATACGATTCGTAAAACCCAAAAACGTGCTAACGCTTTAAGAAATATTTCGATTCCGCGCTTCGAATCAACTATTAAGGTTATTTCAGAAGCGTTGGAAGAAAAAGAAAGAGAAGAATTTACACGTCAAAAAGTTATTAAAGAAATGAAAAAATAGAAGCTATGCTTCTATTTTTAACATTTAATAAATTTAATTTGTTCATTTTTTAAAGAATATTCAAGATTAGCTGGTAGTTTAGAACGAATATGAATTAGTTTATTATCAGCAATAGTACCATTCCATGTTGCTACAACAATTATTTTTTTAGCTAATTCTTTTAAAAATGTTAACATATCGATATTTGAGTCCTTAGCATAAAGGACTCTTTTATTATCCAACAAAAGAACTTCTTTATCGTAGTTATCAATAAAGTCATTCATTACAGTGATGATTTCACTACAATCATCTTTAAAGATCTGATCAAGATTTAGAATTGGAATACCGGTTTCATTGCTATAGTCATGAATAAGTTTTGATTTACCACTCCCAGGACCACCGATAATTAAAATTAGTTTATTATCACTATTTTGGGCGGTGGCGATTTCTGCTGTTAACGGGTTCATGGGTCTGTCCTCCTTTTTATATTCTCTTTAATCCAAAAAACCTTGTTAAAATCGACTTATTATCTATTTTCATTCTATCATTTATATTTGTCATTTCCTAGCAATATCATAATTTTACTAGTATTTCCTAGGAAATATTGACGATTTATAGTCATTAAGTATTTCTAAAGTTTTTCTAAAAAGGTGTACTATCTATTGTGATACAGTTAATGCGATGATATAATGAAACTGTATTATAGGGAATGATACAGTTTTGTTATGAAACATGATATTAAAAGGAGATGCTTAGAATGAAGAAAATGCTTACTTTTTTAATCGCTACGATTTTGATTTTGGCTATGTCGTTGATGCCACTACAGGCAATTACCGGCATAAATAGCTTAGTTAGTTATGGTGAAGGTAATGAAATTGAAGGTGGCTGTAATGGGAAAAATGTTGATTTAGGCGAAGGACTAAGCGGATTGATGGTATCTAATCAATCAGAGTTAGTTTTTATTGGTAACGATGATTTTAAAATCAAAGTTGGTAAGCCGGTTAAAGAATTTGAAATAATTGATGATGTTGATAATGATGGTCTTAAAGATGTTGCTGTTTATATTGATAGTGAAGATGATTATGATGATTTTAAAATCGTTAGTTCAAAAACTTCAAAAGTATTATATGCTACAAAATATTCTTATAACACGATTAATGATAATAATGAGGCAGTGAATAAGAATGCCACAATTAGACAAATTCTATTTAATGATAATATTGTCTATTTAATTTATAATTATCATTTAGTAGGAATTAGTACAAAAGATTATCAGGTTGTATTTGATTATGAAGCGAAAGATAATATTTGGAAAATGGCATTAGTTAATAATCAGGTTATTTTTACGACACAATTAGGAGAATTGGGAAGTCTTAATAAAACTAATGGAAAATTAAATTATACAGTTGCATTAACAACACCTAAAGAAATTAAAGATCCACGATATGATACTTTGGGGAAAGTCAATTTAAATATTTGGGATATTGTGTATATTAAAGATAAATTGTATGTAACTACAGAAGATGCCAAATTATATCAAATTGATCAAATGAATGGGAAAATTATTAAAACAGTAAATTTAGAAGAGGGTATTGATGAGAAATTAGGAAATTTATTAAAAAACAATAATAAATGGAGCGGTCAACTAGTTCCTACAGGAATCCATAATATTAGTTTTATGAGTTATCGAATGGATTTATTAGATAATAATTTAATGTTGATAAGTGCTTACTTGGGGGGTCCACAAATTGAATTAAATGAAGGAGATAGTGAAAAAGAAATACCTCATTTAATACTTATTGATCTTGAAAAAATGGAGGTTAAACTGGATATTCCTGTTGAGCAATATAATTTAGATTATAGTAGAGCGGTTAAAGGTATTTTTGATAATCAGCCTGCTTTGGTTGTTCCAACGTATGCTAGTACTGGAAAGTTAAGACTTGTCGCTTATTCATTAAATGATGGTACAGTATTAAAACAAACTAATTTGAATCTTAATGGTATTAATAGTAAAAATGTGAAAATTCATTTTGCTAATCAAGGAGAACATTATTTATTACAAGTTGACGGGGGTGTGTCACTGCTTGTTGATCAAGATTTGAAAACAATAGAGTACTTAGGTAGTGTTAAAGTTGTTAATAAAGTTGTTGATCTTAGTGATGGTACAATCGTGTCTGTTTTGAATAATGGTAAAATAACGCAAATTAAAAAAATGGGTTTAGGTGGCCGTGATGATAATTTAGTTACGTTTAACATTCCAGATGGTTATCATAATAATGGTTTTGAAGCGATTAATTATGATGAAAAACATAATCATCTTTTAAGTTTAGTCAGTGAACTAAACGCTAATGGTGAGGTAATTGCTAGTCATATCGTAATTATGAATTTAAATGACGGAAATACGCTGGCAGATAAAAAGGTATTATTAGAAAAAGGCTATGATGAAAATAATAAGTATTATGAACATTATTTAATTGGTGAAACAATTAGATATTTTACAGATATGAATAATGATGGCAAATCAGAAATTATTGTTGATGAGAATATTCTTGATGGGGCATCGTTAACATTTAGAAGTGTTTATAATAAATCATTTGAAGGTGCTACTACGATTATTGACGTAGGTGATGTGAATAATGATGGAATAAGTGATCTAGTCAATATTGGTGAAAGTGAAATGCGATTATATTATTCGTTAAAGAATGGTTATGATATAACTTATCAAAAAACTAATATTGCTAAAAGTTATGATAAAAAATTGCAAAACAATATTCATGTTAAAGTGCTAGGCGATCTTGATCATGATGGAATCAAAGATTTTGTAATCAATGCTTATAATGATAAAGGCTGTCAATGTTTCCAAGTCATTAAAGGGAAAGACTTATCGGTACGATATTCATTATTAAAAGATGGTGTTATCTATGAAAATGAAGAAGATAGTTTTAGTGTGACAGGAATTGATTATGACAATGATGGAGTTGATGATCTTGTTTATGGTATTTATGATGAAATGAGGACTGTTCTTAGTGGAGCAACTGGTGAAAAGTTATTTGAATACTTAATTACTGATTATCATAATGATTGGGATAATTCTATGGGTGATCCGGTTCCTTTGGAAAATATAGTTAGTTTTAATTTAATTGAAAATGGAAATAGTGTAGTTAAAATCAATGATCTTAATGATGACGGGATTCAAGAGTTAGCGTATTTAGTTAGGGATTATGATAATTCTGACTATGGTACAAAGAATATTCTAAAGATTTTAAATGGAAGTAATTATGAGGAGTTAAAAAGTAAGATCCTTGGTAAAGGAAACTATGATTCGAGTCAAATTACTACAGTGATCGGACAATCAAAATTAATCTATAATGATGGTACATTATCACAAATATATGATTATAGAAATGATAGTTTAGTAGCGGGATTAAAAATGGCAGTCACGAGTGCTCGAACTTTAAATAATCAGCTATTGCAGCTTGAAGATAATGTAGGGCAGTTATATAGTTTTACTGATCAACGAGATTTTGAATTAGTTGATTTTAATGAAAAAGATGTAAATGATGGGAATTTAAAAATAAGTTATAAAACAGAAAAGAATGGTTTGATGTATGTTTATGATCAAGGAAATTTGATTGAAAAGACAACAGCTAAAAACTTTAATGTTAAATTATTAGCAGGAGAGCATGATTTAATCTTTTCATATAATGATGGTCAAGGAAAGGTTACTCATTATGCTACTGTAATTACAGTGGAAAAAAGCACTATTAGTCGTTATTTGATTATGTTACTGGTAATAGGAATTGTTGCTGGCGGCTTTGGTTTAGTCTTCTACCCAAAATATCGATTAATGAAAAAGGCAGGTGTTAAACATGGATAAATTAATTGTGATTGAACATATGGATAAAGTTTTTGGTAATTATAAAGCAATTGATGATTTGTCTTTTAGTTTAGAGGGAGGAAAAATTTACGGTATGATTGGGCCGAATGGAGCAGGAAAGTCAACAACTATGTCATTGCTGATGGGCTTGATTTTTCCGACCAAAGGGAGTGGTTTGATCAAAGGGTATCCGTTAGGTTCTAATGAAGCAAAGGCAATAATGGGATATTCTCCAGAATTTCCTAATTTTTATAGTGATATGAGCTGTTTAGAATATTTAGTCTATATGGGGATGTTGTCTGATCTTAGCTATGATGAAGCTTTAAAACGAACTAAGGAATTATTAGAAGAATTTGATTTAGTTGAACATCAGTTGAAACGTGTTGCTAAATTTTCAACAGGGATGAAAAAGAAAGTTGGATTGATTCAAGCAATGATGCATAAGCCGGAGATTTTATTACTGGATGAACCAACCGCTAATTTAGATCCAACTAGTCGTTATGAAATTATTCAAACTTTAAAACGTTTAGTAAAGCAGCGGAAGATGACGGTTTTAATTAGTTCACATGTTTTAACGGAATTAGAAATGATCATTGATCATGTTATTATGATCAATAAAGGTCATGTAGTTTTAAATCAACCTATTGATGTAGTTCAAAATGAATTTAATCAAGAAAAAATACTTGTAAGCTGTAATCATAATGAGCATTTACAAACATATTTAGAAACTAAAGGGTATTTTTATACGCTCAATAATGGAGTTTTAAGAGTAAGTATAGATGATAAACAAAAATGTAAAAAAGAAATTGTTAAGTTTATTTATGAAAATGATTATGAATTAGATTTATTAAAAGAGGATACGATTTCTCTAGAAGGACTATATCAGCAGTTAGTGGAGGAAAATGATCATGAAAGTACTATTCAGTAAGACATTTATTAAAATGTTTAAGCTTATTCCGGTTGTTGCGTGTGTGATTATTAGTGGCTTTTTTGGTTTTATACTATCAAATCAATATCTTGGTTTAATGAGTCAAAAGCCAACTTATCTTTCTTTATCACAAGATATTTTAATGTTTTATGCAGTTTTAGCTTTCGTTTTATTAGTAGGAATGTTGATCTGGATTATTTGTTCGAATAGTGGTTCGGGACTTTTCGCAAGTGAAATTCACGAGGGGACAATGAGATTATTATTATCAAAAAAAATATCACGTTTAGAGTTAGTAATCGGTAAAGTAGGTGGTATGCTAGTGGGCAGTTTTGTTTATTTGGTTATTTTTTTTGCGACATTCTTAATGGTCTTTATTATTTTAAGTGGTGTTGAAAAAGATATATTACGGATGGTATTAGCAGCTACTCTTGCCTTCATTAGTTATGGAATAATTTTAATTTTTATTCTTGGGGGATTAGCGACTTTTCTATCATCATGTTTTAAAAAGAAAGTACCTGCTATTTTAATTCTAGTAGCATTAGCTGCACTAATTTTTGGAATTATCCCTTTTGCCCGAATTTTCCTTACGAATACTGGAAAATATGATACCTATCATTTATATTTATTTGATATTAATTATCATCTTTCATTGATTTTTAATCAATTTTTAATGCTGGTTGGAGATTTTAATACAATGTTAGGTGATCTAAGCATGTTTGGAATGTTCACAAATCTTTACTCATATGGTGTAACTGATTTTGATTTAGGAAATCGTGCTGTTTATACATTGAATCAGTCACTAAATAGTGGTTTGATTACAGCAGTTTATCTAGCCTTAGCTAGTGGACTGTATGTTTTATCTTATCGCCGGATGGATAAAAAAGACATTTAATTTAGTACTATATAATAATACAATGAATCTTATTATTTGAGTAATGTTTTTGACTACCGCTTTTTTAGTAGCAAAGCTGTATATCCCTTTGAACAATAGAGGTTCCTTTACGGATTATAAAACTAGAAGTTATTTACATAATAATTTTCTAGTTTTTTTATGAGAACTTTTTTCAAAATAAGATTAATAAACACTCCGATTAAAATCTATGATATTATTAATTAGTAGGAGGATTGAGCGATGTATCTAGTATTTGATATTGGTGGAACAGCAATAAAATATTGCTGGATGAACGAAGCGGGAGAAATTTTTAATAAACAAGAAATTTTATCAACAGCAGTAGACAGCTTAGATAAATTTATAAAAACAGTTGCTAAAATATACCACGAAAGTAATAGGAAAGTTGAAGGAATTGCTTTATCATGTCCCGGTGTTATTGATGCAGCTAATGGAACGATCAAAGTCGTTGTTGCGTATCCATATTTACAGGGAATCTGTTTAACTGAGCTAATTTCTAAAGCTTGTGATAATATAAAGGTTTCTTTGGAAAATGATGCTAAGTGCGCTGGATTGGCTGAAGCCTGGATTGGGAGTGCACAAGCTTATGATGATGCAATAATTGTAGTTTTAGGAACTGGAATTGGTGGAGCGATTATAAAAAATAAACAAATTCATCATGGTGCACATTTATTTGCTGGTGAAATAAGTACCCTGATCGTTGATTATGATAAAGAGACTAATCAAGTATTGACCTGGTCGGACATTGCTTCTACAACAGCTTTATGTAAGCGGGCAGCGGAAGCTTTAGCAGTCACGTCAATTGATGGAAGACGTGTTTTTGAATTGGCTAACAATGCGGATGAAGTTGTTCTGGAGGTACTGAAAAATTTTTGTCTGGATATTGCAATACAGTTGTATAACCTTCAGTATAGTTATGATCCAGGAGTAATCTGTATTGGTGGAGGAATTTCTAAACAACCTCTATTGATCAAGCTGATTAAAGAGGCGGTTGAAATAATTGCTAACGAGACTAATCAGCTGCTTAAACCAAATGTAACGACATGTAAATTTTATAATGAAGCAAACTTAATTGGAGCGCTATCATACTTTCTTAGCATAAAATAATTTGTTTTTTTACCCTAAAAAAGTATCATATTATCATCAATAGTGTTATAGTATAAAAGGTGAATATTGGGGAATGTTCATTCAGTATTCTTATTAAAAGAAACATATTGATGTTAAAATGAATATGGTTTTTAGGAGGATGATTTATGGGTGTTTGTAAAGTTAAAAATATTGTAATTGGTGAGGGTATGCCAAAGATATGTGTACCAGTTGTTAGCAACAATCATCAAGATATCATAACAGACTTGATTAGATTACAGTCATTAGATATAGATTTGATTGAACTTAGAATTGATTATTTCAATGAACTGTTAGATCATCAAAAATTAACCGAATTATTTAAAGCAATTGCTTCAATGGCAATTAAACAAGGAATTATTTTAACTTACCGAAGTGTTCCTGAAGGAGGAAATGGTAAATTAAGTAATGATGAATACATGCAATTATATTCAATTGCTCTTGAAAGTGGAGCATTTGATATTTATGATGTTGAATTATCTAGTGGAACTAATACCATTATTAATTTAAGTAATTTAATTCATCAAAATGATAAAAAAATCATTATGTCTAGTCATGATTTTACTCGTACTCCTAGTATTGATACAATGTTAGGAAAGATAAAACAAATGGATTCTTTAGAAGCTGATATAATTAAGATTGCAGTGATGCCAGAAGACTATCGTGATGTTTTATTGTTATTAGAAACAACACTAAAAGCTAATGAGTTATATGATAAACCACTTGTTACAATGTCTATGTCAAGCAAAGGAATTGCAACAAGAATTTTAGGTGAACAATTTGGCTCAGCGATCACATTTGGAAAAGATAACAATAGCTCTGCTCCAGGTCAAATTGAAGTTCATGCTTTAAAAGAAGTGTTAAAAGTGATTCACCATAATAATTAAGGACTATATGTCCTTTTTTTTGCACCTTTTTATAATTTACACATAAAATAAAATAGGTGGTTAAATGTTAATAAATCAGAATGAATTAGAAAAATTATGTAAATATTTATATCCAAAATTTTTTGATTATAAAGATATTAGCCTTTATGACTTAAATATTAAGATCGACGACTATTTACATCTAAGTGCAAATTTAAATTATTATAATATAGAAACAAAGCTGAGAGCAATAGCTCGGGTAAGAGTCGAAGATAAGATTATTATTGATATAAACGGAGTTATTAAATATGGATTTATTAATTTAGATTTAAATAAAGTTTTAAAGGAAACGGTCAAGGATTTGCCATATTTAACGATCAATGATGAAAGTATTATTATTGATAATGAGTATGTTCGGGAGATATCTTTAAAAGATGAATATATAAATATAGAACTAAAATAATCGTAAGATTATTCTAGTTCTATTTCAACATGATAAATCCGACCCCAGAGATAAATCTGATAGAAATATGCTAATAATTGAGGACCAGTCATCAGTTGACCAAACCATGGATATTTAAAGGATTCTCCGCCACTATTAATTAAATCAATTAATTTATCACGGTTAAATAAACGTAGAAGTAGATTATTTTTATCATTTAATGATTCTTTTAACAATTCTACGATTAAATCACGATATAATGGTGAATGGGTTTTAGGATAAGGATTCTTTTTTCGATTATAGATATCACTTGGTAGAAAATCTTTAAAAGCATCTCGTAATAGACCTTTTTCAATATCATTGTGATACATATATTCCCATGGCACATTATATAAATATGAAACAATATCTTTATTAGCGAAAGGAACTCGTAATTCAATAGAACTACGCATCGTTTGACTATCAGAACGAGTCAATAAAGTCTGCATAAACCATTCCATATTTAAATAGATCATTTTACGCTTATTAGCATCTTCATAAGTATGATCATGATAATCAATTTCGTTTAATGTTTGATGATACTTATCCATGACATAGTTTTTGATATTCAGTGCTTGAATTTCATCAGAGAATAGTTCCATTCGTTTATCTAAATCACGCATCCATGGAAAGCCGTCAATACTGTAAAGTTCTTTTCGATAAAACCATGGGTAGCCACCAAAAATTTCATCCGCACATTCTCCGGAAAGTACAACTTTATGATTATGAGAAATTTCTTTTGAAAATAATAAGAAACTTGAATCAATATCTGCCATCCCAGGAGCATCACGCGCAATCAATGATTCTTTTAACGACATCACTAATTGTTTTTGGGATAAAGTTACTGTTTTATGTTTGGTGTTATACAGTGTTTTTACTTCATCGATATAGTGGTCGTCACGTGTTGTTTGATACTCATAAGGCTGGAAGTATTTGTCTTGATCTTGATAGTCGACACTATAAGTTGATAATTTGGAAATATATTGGCTAGTAACACCAGTGATGATCGAAGAATCAAGGCCGCCAGATAGCATGCATGATACAGGGACATCGCTCAACAACTGTTGGCGAATACTATGATTTACGAGACAGCGGATATCATGAACTGTTTCTTCGTAACTCCGATTATGATTACGTCGCTCAAGTGCCCAATAACGATTGATTTCTTTGTAACCGTTAAAGACATTCATATAATGTGCTGGTCGAAGACTATAGATATCTTTATAAATAGTTTTACCAGGCGAAACACTTGGCCCTAGTCCTAATAATTCTTTAAGTCCTGTTTCATCAACGACACAACGCCCTAAATACATTAAAATACATTTTATTTCACTACTAAAAATAAATAAATCATCTTTTTGATAATAATAAAGCGGTTTGACACCAAGTTGATCACGAGCCACAAAAAGTTTATTTTGATATGAAATTACAAAAGAGAAAATTCCATCAAATAAATTAAGACAACGTGGACCGTAAGCAATAAAACTAGCAACAACTACCTCGGTATCACTTTGACTAGTAAAATGGTACCCTTCATCAATTAATTGCTCTTTGATCGTATTCATATTGTAAATCTCACCATTATATACAATCGTATACTCAATATCATTATAAGTATATTTAAATGGTTGTTTACCGCCATTTAAGTCAATAATTGATAACCGACAATGGCCTAATAAAACATGTTCACTACTGGCGATATTAAAATCATCAGGTCCACGATATTTTAATAATGTAAGCATCTTATTAAAGTTTTGAACTTGATTAGTTAAATCGTTCATATAGTCATACATACATAAAAATCCACACAAATTAATCACCCCGTATCATTATATGAATGATACTTTTTATTATGTCAAAAGATAATTTTAACCGTGTTTTCTTTTTTTGATTCTCCATAAAAATGCGAAAAATTAGGTATATCAAGGGTTTTGCACTAGCGTGAAAAATCACGGTGAATGTGATAAATAATAGAAAATATCACCCTTATCTCTAACTTTGGTCAAAGTATTGTGTAACGGCTTTCAAATTGATACGATGTATGTGTCAAGAGAAAAGGGAGGACAAAATATGTTGCAAAAAATTCAACGTTTTGGTGGGGCAATGTTCACGCCGGTACTGTTATTTGCTTTTGCAGGAACAACTATCGGGATTGGAACATTGTTTACAACTGAAGCAATTATGGGTGGTCTAGCTGACCCTAATGGATTGTGGTATCAAGTATGGAATGTCATTCTTCAAGGGGGATGGACAGTATTCAATCAGTTACCATTAATCTTCGTGGTTGGATTACCAATCGGTCTTGCGAAAAAACAACAAGCAAGATGTTGTATGGAAGCGTTAGTACTTTATCTAACATTTCAATATTTCTTAAGTACGATCTTAAGCCAATGGGGAGGAACTTTCGGAGTTGACTTCGCAGCAGAAACTGGAGGTACAAGTGGTCTTACGATGATTGCTAGTATTAAAACTCTAGATATGGGGATGATCGGAGCGTTAATGATTTCATGTATCGTTGTATATTTACACAATAAATTCTTTGATACTGAATTACCTGAATGGTTAGGAACATTCAGTGGTTCATCATTCGTAGTAATTGTTGGTTTCTTTGCTTTATTACCAGTTGCATTTTTATCTGCATGGTTATGGCCAATCGTTCAAGATGGTATGCGTGCATTCCAAGGATTTGTTGCTGGTGCTGGATCAATCGGGGTATGGATCTTTATCTTCATGGAACGTATCTTAATTCCATTTGGATTACATCATTTAATGTATTTCCCATTCTTCTACGATTCAGTAATTATCAACGGTGGAGTTTATTCAGCTTGGGCAACAGCTTTACCAGATTTAGCGGCTTCAAGTGATTCTTTAAAATCATTAGCACCTTGGGCATGGCCAACACTTACAGGTTTATCTAAAGTATTTGGATGTCCAGGTATCGCACTAGCATTTTATGCGACAGCGAAAGATAAGAAGAAAAAACAAATTGCTGGTCTATTAATTCCAATCACATTAACAGCTATTGTTTGTGGAATTACAGAACCAATTGAATTTACATTCTTATTTATTGCACCAGTATTGTTTGTAGTACATGCAGTATTAGCTGCTACTTTAGCTACAGTAGCAAATGCGCTAGGTGTTGTTGGGGTATTATCAGGTGGTTTGATCGAAATGTCAGCCCTTAACTTTATACCATTAATGGCTTCACACTGGCAAACATATTTAACATTATTGGTAGTAGGTTTAGTCTTTACAGGTATTTATTTCATTGTATTTAGATTCTTGATTTTAAAATTTGACTTCAAGACACCTGGTCGTGAAGATGATGAAGAAGAAATTAAATTCCACACTAAAGCTGATTTTAAAGAAAAACAAGCTGGTGGAAAGGTAGAAAAACAAAGTTTAGCTGCTGCTATCCTTGAAGGATTAGGTGGTAAAGATAACATTGTTGATGTTACTAACTGTGCAACTCGTTTAAGAGTTAATGTAAAAGATGAAAAATTAGTTCAATCTGATAGCTATTTTAAATCAATTGGTACTCATGGTTTAAAAGCTACTAAGACAAATATTCAAGTAATTGTTGGATTAAAAGTACCAAGTGTAAGAGAAGATTTTGAAGCATTACTATAAATAAATGAAAAGGATGGTCTTGAAGATGGCAAAAAGAATTAATGAAAAGAAGTTAAAAAGATTAGATCGATATTATATGATCGCTAAAGTGTTCTTAATGGTTACACCGTTTATTGCTTATCTATATTTATCGTTGTTAGCGATGATGCGTTCAATTACTTTGCCAGAAGTGCTGAGCAGTGAGCCAAGTGTAGCAGTAATTTTCTTGATTGCAATGATTAATCCATATATTGCTTATTTACTAAATATTGCACAAAGAAAATTAAAAGAAGGTGACATTAAATTTGCTTGTATTAACTTCGTATTATTGCTTTTAGCTCAGGCCTTAACATTAAATAGTTTATATTTTATGATTATTGCTTACTTGTTCTATGTAACAGTTAAAACATATGATATTAAAGTATTCAAGACCCTTAAGGAATTTACAATGAAGTACACTTTCCAGTATGGTGGAGGAAGCTTCATTGTAGTAGCCTTTTCAACCGTTTGTTTATTTGCGACGCTTAGATTAATGTAAAACAGAGGAGAAAAAGAAAATGGAAAAGAAATATTCAGTTGTTATTGCTGGTGG
>NZ_JAHOCB010000118.1:0-663 GCF_019125875.1 Erysipelatoclostridium sp. MSK.23.31
TGATCGTTGTATCACTCGGCCAAAAATTAACCGCATGAGAATAAATATTTTGCTGTACAGCAGTATTATAATAGATATGAATCACGTACTGTCCACTTTCAGGCATCTGCTTATTTGCACGCCATACTCCGTCACTTTCTTTTGCAAGGTGAACCCAATCAATATCATCCTGTCCGCCTGCCACAGACCATGTCGGAAATTTAATCTCTGTTACACTATCTGGCACACCATCCACCTCATATTTTATGTAATGATTGTCCGCAAGTGTAGACGATAATTTTACATTTACTTCTTTACCTTCAATTTCTGCTGTAAAAACACTTCTGTCGATATAGCCGTCTAATGTAAATTCCTGCTCGTATCTCGAAGAAGCTGTATATCCATTTGGCACTGTTTCTTCTACCTTAAATTTACCTTCATTCAGATCTGTTTTTTCTAAAAAATCGCTCTCATATAATTTGTTAGAAGAATTATATGAAAACTCTCTTAATTTTTCATATTGACGAGTTGTCTTATTCCACTGTAATAAATCAAATTTAGCGTTAGAAATGTTTTCACCATAATTGTCAGTTTTATTAATACTAATCTGGCTTCCATCTATCCAGTTTATATTCAAATTTATTGTAACGGGATCTTGAACTGTTGTTAATGTTCCCTCATCTT
>NZ_JAHOCB010000119.1:0-650 GCF_019125875.1 Erysipelatoclostridium sp. MSK.23.31
ACTGTGCCGATAATGGAGATCTTTCTATTTTATATGATGTACCAAAATCGTGGGTTAAATGGGATGAAGAAAGACGTCAAAAATGGCTAGATAAAAATTATGATAAAATTAACAAAGAATTCAATGATGCTATGTATGTTTCTGCTAGCTATGGATATTATGATGATATTGAATAGAAAATTGGAGATAAAAAAATGAGAAATATATACTATTTTGCAAGAAAAGAAGATAGAAATATTAAAGAAAAAGAAGTGAAGAAAAATGGTCTTAAAGACCAATTGTTAACAAATAAAAAAGATTAATTAAACGTGTTGACGAAAGTGGGAATGAATGTGAATTTCCATATGAAATAATAGTTTACATGGATTAACTACATTCTATGTCATTTTAATTAGATAAAGTTATTGCAAAATTATTAAAACAAGAAGGAACTATTATGGAATGAAAATATACGATATGAAGATGATGATATTTTTGAAAATGAAGAAGATAGAGAACAATATTATAGAGCAATGGAAAGTTTAAGAAAAAAGCTTAGAGCATGGTAAAAATATATTCCAAGCTGACATAGATAAAGAAGAAGTAATCGATGGACTTTGTAACACAGTAGAAGAAAAAGCAAATGAAATGATTGTTATGATTAGAGAGTG
>NZ_JAHOCB010000120.1:0-650 GCF_019125875.1 Erysipelatoclostridium sp. MSK.23.31
GATGATATTGAAATAATTGGAAATATATACGAAAACAAGGAGTTATTAGAAGATGACTAAATATAGAAAGAAACCTGTAGTTGTGGAAGCAGTTCGGTGGACGGGAAGCAATTTAGAAGAAATACGTAATTTTGTTGGCAATGATTTAATTGAAAATTATATAGAACATTTTGATATAGAAAGGGCATTAATAAAACAAACGCTAGCTGGAATTGCAATTAACACATTAGAAGGAACAATGAGAGTTAATTATGGTGATTATATCATTAAAGACGTGACAATGAATTACGCCCATGTGAGCCAGATATTTTTGAACAAACTTATGAGGAGGTAATTGAAGATGGGAATTTGGATTAGAAGTCAAGATAAAAAATCATTGTTGTTGTGCAAATCCTTTGATGTGGGTTGCGATAACAATAATTATAATATTTTAGTTAATTATGAATTAAGAAATAATGAAGAATATTACTCCCCAATAGGTTATTATTCGTCAGTAGAAAAAGCGGTTTTAGTGTTGGATATGATACAAAAACATATCGAAACACGTAGCAATAATGTATTTCAAATGCCACGAGATATTATAATAATCGACGACGATGAGGTTTAAATAATGAGATTTTTAACAATGTTAGCAACAAAATGTAAAGTGT
>NZ_JAHOCB010000121.1:0-638 GCF_019125875.1 Erysipelatoclostridium sp. MSK.23.31
CCACCATATCCAAATGACGGGTTATTATAATGTGAACCAATTCTAGGATCTAGACATACACCATTAATGATTCGCTTAGTATCTAAACCTTTCATTTCTGCATATGTATCTAATTCATTAAAGTATGACACTCTTAAGGCTAAATAAGTATTAGCAAACAGCTTTACTGCTTCTGCCTCTGTATATCCCATAATTAATGTTTCAATATCTTCTTTGATTGCTCCTTCTTGCAGTAGACCTGCAAATGTATTTGCAGCTTCTACTAATCTAGGATCATTCATATCTGTTCCAACAATAATTCTAGATGGATAAAGATTATCATATAATGCTTTTGATTCTCTTAAAAATTCAGGAGAGAAGATAATATTCTTAGATCCTGTTTTTTCTCTAATACTTTGAGTATACCCTACAGGGATAGTACTCTTAATAATCATGACAGCTTCTGGATTATATTCCATTACTAACTTAATTACTGCTTCTACTGCACTAGTATCAAAGAAGTTCTTCTTTGAATCATAGTTTGTAGGTGCTGCAATCACTACAAATTCAGCATCACTGTATGCTTCTTTAGCATTTAATGTAGCTACTAGATTTAAATTTTTTGTACTTAAAAAAGCCTCAATTTCATTATCCTGAAT
>NZ_JAHOCB010000122.1:0-625 GCF_019125875.1 Erysipelatoclostridium sp. MSK.23.31
CAAAGGCAAGCACAAAATATTTCTGCCTGTATGAAAAACAAAAGGAACAGGCAACGAAAAAGAAACATACCGATATTATCAACCGTTTTGAAATTCGTCTGCGTGACAAAAAGGCGGTACAGGCAGTTGAAGAACTGTTATTGACGTATAACCCTCATGGGCTGGTGTTTTATCTCATTACCGATTTTGTGGAATTTCCTGACTATCCATTGTGGGAGATATTCATTTCCCATGACAGTTTACCTTTTGAAATGAACCCTGTACCTGTCAATATGGAACGCACTCTGCAATGGCTGGAAAGACAGGTCATGCCGTCAATCGTGATGATAGAGGAAATCGACAGGCTGACAGGTTCAAACTACATGAAAATGATTGATGAATGTACCCACCTTTCTGAAAAACAGGAAATGCTTGTGGAACAGATGTGTACGGACATATCAGACGTAATCGAAAGTGAGGGGGTGTTTTATGAGTAATACACAGGATATTCCCGTATGGGAAAAATACACCCTTACCATTGAAGAAGCGTCAAAGTATTTCCGCATTGGAGAAAACAAGTTAAGACGATTGGCAGAGGAAAACAAGGACGCTGGCTGGCTCATTATGAATGGCAACCGCATACAGA
>NZ_JAHOCB010000123.1:0-615 GCF_019125875.1 Erysipelatoclostridium sp. MSK.23.31
GATGATATTGAAATAATTGGAAATATATACGAAAACAAGGAGTTATTAGAAGATGCCTAAATATAGAAAGAAACCTGTAGTTGTGGAAGCGTTCAAGCTTGGTTGTGAAGAATATCCAAGTTGGTTTTATAAAAAGGTTCTCGAACATGAGATTATTGCTCATATTGAGGGGTATGTCGAAATTATAACATTAGAGGGGCGTATGACTGCAAGCGTTGGTGATTACATAATAAAAGGCGTGCAAGGTGAACTTTATCCATGCAAGCCCGATATTTTCTTAGCAACCTATGAGGAGGTAATTGAAGATGGAAATTTGGATTAGAAGTCAAGATAAAAAATCATTGTTGTTGTGCAAATCCTTTGATGTGGGTTGCGATAACAATAATTATAATATTTTAGTTAATTATGAATTAAGAAATAATGAAGAACATTACTCCCCAATGGGTAATTATTCGTCGGTAGAAAAAGCGGTTTTAGTATTGGATATGATACAAAAACATATCGAAACACATAGCAATAATGTATTTCAAATGCCACGAGATATTATAGTAATTGATGATGATGAGGTTTAAATAATGAGATTTTTAACAATGTTAGCAACAAAATGTAAAGTGT
>NZ_JAHOCB010000124.1:0-576 GCF_019125875.1 Erysipelatoclostridium sp. MSK.23.31
AAATATAAGAAAACTGGAGCAGGATATATTTCCCCTCCAGTTTTAGTATAGAGCCTTTTTTTACATTTTGAAAATAATTGAAACCGCTTGAAAAGCACCCTTCACTTAGGTATAATATAAGAGCAGATATAAATCTGAAAATTCATTGTTATAAGGAGATATCAAAATGGATGAACAAGAACAAATCGTAATTAACCTAATTGTAAACAGTGGTAGTGCTCGTAGCTCTGCAATTGAAGCAATTCAATATGCAAAAGCTGGTGACTTAGCAAAAGCTGATGAATCATTACAACAAGCTAAAGAAACAGTAAACGAAGCTCATCATTCTCAAACAGAATTAATTCAAGCTGAAATTCGTGGAGAAAAAGCACCATTAAACTTATTAATGGTACATGCTCAAGACCACTTAATGACTGCTTTGGTAGTTATTGACTTAGCTCAAGAATTTATTGATGTTTACAAAAAAATCGGGTAATTTTACTAGTTAGGTGAATAAATACCATTCCTTTTTGAAGGAGTGGTATTTTTTTACAAAAAAAGACAAAAAAGGCTTTACAAGACAAAAGGGATATGGTA
>NZ_JAHOCB010000125.1:0-564 GCF_019125875.1 Erysipelatoclostridium sp. MSK.23.31
ATAATCTTCAATAATTATCCTACTTTTTTATGTCTAGATATAGTATTATTTCATTTTTTATTTGTTTTTGTTTTTCTTGATTTGTTTTTTATTAATAGAAATTGTATACGTATCTAAAAGATTCTGAGAATACATAATTCTATTTCTAGCTCTGTCAAAATTGGTCATTCCATTTTCATTAGATAGAATCTTTTTTACATAATTATTTTTTCCTTCAATACATCCGTTAGATATTCTTCTTCATTATATTCATTTTCTTTAACATCATTAAATACACGATAATCTTCTTGTAAATTTAAGCCATTTTTAATTCTTTGTTTATAGAAAGAACACATTCTAATACTCCTGCTTCACTAGTTGTATAACCTAATGTACGATCAAAAAAGTACTTTTCATCATTTATTTTATCGCCACTCTTTAAAAGCAGTTCGTATCTATATTTTAATAATTTGTATTCTTGACTATCTCTGTAACGTCTTAATATCCTTTTCCTAACTGAATTTAGACAGACTGTAATCTTCTTTAAAACACGGAAACTGTCAATACATATTATAGTTTTAGGAA